>NZ_JAXION010000013.1:0-56532 GCF_049311045.1 Rhodococcus sp. 7Tela_A2
GGTCCCGGCCGTGCCGGGGCCGGATCGACGCTCTCCGGAGCCTGCAGTAACCACCCTGCACCGCCCCTGACTTCTACTCAGAAAGGCCACGCTTCGTGGTTCTGCGAATATTCGGCCCGTCGCTGGCCGTCACCGTCATCTCTCTTGTGGTGGCGTTTCTCTACGGTGGCCCCCAGGCTCTGTTCCTCTGTGTGATCCTCGGCATCCTCGAAGTCTCGCTCTCGTTCGACAACGCGGTCATCAACGCGACCGTCCTGCGCCGGATGAGCGAGTTCTGGCAGAAGATCTTCCTCACCGTCGGCATCCTCATCGCCGTCTTCGGCATGCGTCTGGTGTTCCCGCTGCTCATCGTGTGGGTGGCATCCGGGCTCGGTCCGATCGCGGCACTCGATCTTGCGCTCAATCCGCCGGCGGACGGGGCCGCATACTTCCCCGACGGCAGCGCGAGCTACGAGACGCTGATCACCGACGCGCACCCCCAGATCGCTGCGTTCGGCGGCATGTTCCTGCTGATGCTGTTCCTGCACTTCATGCTCGAAGAGCGTGAGATCAAGTGGCTGAAGTGGCTCGAAGTTCCGCTCGCGAAGGCCGGCAAGCTCGACCAGCTCGAGGTTGTCGTCGCCACCGCACTGCTGCTGATCACCGCCACCGTCATCGCACCCGACGACAAGGTGTCGACGGTGATGATCGCCGGTGCGCTCGGCATGATCACCTACATCGCGGTCAACGGTCTCGGCGAGATGTTCCATGTCCCGGAAGAAGACGAAGTACCCACCGGTGGGCCGAGCGGACTGGCCAAGGCCACCGGTAAGGCCGGGTTCTTCCTGTTCCTCTACCTCGAGGTCCTCGACGCTTCGTTCTCGTTCGACGGCGTCATCGGGGCGTTCGCGATCACGTCCGACCCGATCATCATCGCCCTGGGTCTGGGCTTCATCGGCGCGATGTTCGTCCGATCCATCACCATCTACCTCGTCCGCAAGGGCACGCTGAACGATTACGTGTATCTCGAGCACGGCGCCCACTGGGCGATCGGCGCACTCGCGTTGATCCTGCTGTACTCGATCGGCACGCACGTTCCCGAGGTGATCACCGGCCTGGTCGGTATCGCCCTGATCGGCGCAGCCTTCGCTTCGAGCGTCTACCGCAATCGCAACAACGCCAAGAAGGCGGACGCGGACGAAATAGTGTCCGCCTGAGCAGTCCGACAGTGAGTTCGACAGCGAAGGGAGCCTCCGACCCGGATTTCGGGAAGAGGGCTCCCTTCGCTGTTTCGTACCCCCAGTGCAGTCCGCACACCGCAGTTCCGACGAAAGGTAATCGTGGCCATCGACTACAGCAAGAAGCCTGAACAGAATTCGGGCGTCAACCTCAGCAAGATCAACCTCACGAAAGAGTCCCCGACGGTCAGCCTGTCCAAGGGCGGGTCCGCTCGGGGCGTCACGCGCGTCAACCTCGACTGGTCGCGCGGGGAGCAGAAGAAGGGCTTCCTCGCCAAGCTGACCGGCGCGAGCAACGGTGTCGACCTCGACCTCGGCTGCCTCTTCGAGCTTGCCGACGGGTCCAAGGGTGTCATCCAGGCTCTCGGCAACAGCTTCGGAGCGCTGAACACGCCGCCGTACATCCACCTCGACGGTGACGACCGCACCGGTTCGGTGGCGGGTGGCGAGAACATGCACATCAACCTCGAACGCCCCGAACTCTTCAAGCGCGTGCTGATCTTCGCGATGATCTACCAGGGCGCGCCCAACTGGGCCGCGGTCGACGGCGTGGTCACGCTGTCCCCGCCGTCCGGACCGCAGATCGAGGTCCGCCTCGATTCCCCCAACAACGGGGCACGCATCTGCGCCATCGCGATGATCGAGAACACCGGTCAGGGAGTCACCGTCAACCGCCTGGTGGAGTACATCGACGGCAGTCAGTCCGACCTCGACCGCAAGTACGGGTGGGGCATGAAGTGGCAGGCCGGCCGCAAGTAGCGGACGGACGGCGCCGGGGGGGGGGGCGCGCCGCCGGGGGGGGCCGCCCCCCCCCCCCCCCCCCCCCCCCCCCCCCCCCCCCCCCCCCCCCCCCCCCCCCCCCCCCCCCCCGCGGCTCTTCGACCTCCCGGTTCTATGGGTTCTGTCACACTGGACAGAGCACAAAACGCTGCGCTGTGAGGAGTGATCTGATGCGGGACGATCAACGACGCGAGTACGACGAGCAGGACTTGCGCGTCGGAGACCACAAGAACAGTGCCGCCGGCGTCACCGGCGTTGCGGTCGCGTTGAAACGCTCGTTGCGGGAAATGGGCATAGTGCGCTCGGCCGAGACCCTTCTCCAGCTCAATCAGGAGGAGGGATTCGACTGCATGAGCTGCGCGTGGCCCGACCCGGAGCCGGGGCACCGGAAGACCGCGGAGTTCTGCGAGAACGGTGCCAAGGCGGTTGCCGAGGAGGCCACCCGCGACCGGGTCACTCCCGAGTTCTTCGCGCGGCACAGCATCGCCGATCTCTCCCAGCACAGTGAGCTCTGGCTGGGCAAGCAGGGACGCATCACGCACCCGATGGTCAAACGCCCCGGTGCCACCCATTACACACCGATCGACTGGGACGACGCCTACGCGCTCATCGGCGAGCAGCTGCGTTCACTCGACAGCCCCGACGAAGCCCTCTTCTACACCTCCGGCCGGGCCTCGAACGAGGCGGCGTTCGTGTACCAGTTGTTCGCCCGTGCATTCGGCACCAACAACCTGCCCGATTGCTCCAACATGTGCCACGAGTCCACCAGCATCGCGTTGCAGGAGTCGATCGGTATCGGCAAGGCCAGCGTCACGCTCGACGACGTCTACAACGCCGAGCTGATTATTCTCCAGGGCCAGAATCCCGGCACCAATCATCCGCGCATGCTCACCGCACTCGAAGATGCCAAGCGCAACGGAGCAAAGATCCTTGCGATCAATCCGCTCCGCGAGGCGGGCCTGGTCAACTTCCGTAATCCGCAGACCCCGCGCGGTGTCGTCGGGCACGGCACGGACCTCGCCGACCTGCACCTGCCCATCGCGGTGAACGGCGACCTCGCGTTGATGCAGGGGATCGCGTCGTTGCTCGTCGAGTGGGATGCGATCGATCACGATTTCGTGCGGGAGTACACCGACGGTTTCGAGGACTGGAAGCGGCATGTCCAGAACGTCGACTGGGACGAGGTGATCTCGGCGACCGGGCTGTCGCGGCAACTGATCACCGAGGCGGCCCAGATGCTGCGGCGGTCGAAGGCCACGGTGTTCTGCTGGGCAATGGGTGTGACGCAGCATCGCAACGCCGTGGCGACCATCAAAGAAATCTGCAATGTCGCGTTCGCACAGGGGAACATCGGCCGACGGGGTGCCGGCCTCATGCCGGTGCGCGGCCATTCCAACGTGCAGGGCGACCGCACCATGGGCATCTGGGAGCGCCCGCCGCAGCACTTCCTCGACGCGCTCGAGAAGGAGTTCGGTTTCGACCCGCCGCGCGAATACGGCTTCGACACAGTCGATTCCATCCGCGCGATGCGGGACGGCAAGGCGAAGTTCTTCCTCGGCCTCGGAGGCAACTTCGTGCAATCCGCCCCCGACACGGTGGTCACGTCCGAAGCCATGTCCGGAATCGACATGACCGTCCACATCTCCACCAAGCTCAACCGGTCTCATCTGGTGTGCGGAGATACAGCGCTCATCCTGCCGACGCTCGGACGAACCGAGAAGGACGTGCAGGCATCCGGTCACCAGTTCGTCTCCGTCGAAGACACGGAATGCTCGGTGCACGCCTCCCGTGGTCCGCTCGAACCGGCCAGTGAGCATCTCCGGTCGGAGGTCTCGATCATCACGAGCATCGCCGAGGCGACGATCGGGGACCGTTACGGCATCGACTGGAAGGCGATGCGCGACGACTACGCGAACATCCGCTCGCGGATCGCGAGGGTGGTACCCGGATGCGAGGGGTACGAGGTCAATGTCCGGCGGCCCGGCGGATTCATCCTCCCGCACCCGCCGCGAGATACACGGACTTTCCAAACCGAGACGGGGAAAGCAGAATTCGCGGTGTCCCCGATCGAGGTCGTCCAGGTGCCCCCGGGGCATCTCCTCTTGCAGACGCTGCGCAGTCACGACCAGTTCAACACCACCATCTACGGGCTGAGCGACCGCTATCGCGGTATCGAGGGCGGTCGTCGTGTGGTGTTCATGCATCGTGAGGACATCGCCGCGGCGGGGCTCGACCCGGGCGACATCGTCGACCTTTTCACCCGGTGGGACGGTGACGAGCGGGTGCGCTGCGCCCATCGGTTCCGCGTCGTCGAGTACGACGTGCCGCGCGGGTCTGCGGCGGCCTACTACCCGGAGACCAACCCGTTGGTCCCTCTCGATTCCACTGCTCTCGAAAGCAATTGCCCGACCTACAAATCGGTCGTGATTTCGATTGCGCCCACGGGCACCCGCAGCAGCGAGTGCCCCGACGTGTGCAGCACTCAGGAAGTGGGATCCGACTGGTCGCACAAGACGCGCCCCCAGCCGGAGCATCTGTCGTAACGCTGCTGCACGTGGTGGTTCAGAGAATCCCCTCGCGGAGGAGCGTCTCCGCGTCCGCGAATGCGCGGGCGCGGCGGCGGATCGCCGGGGGGCCGGGGGGATTCCCGTTCCACTGATCGAAGAGCGTGCTCAGGCTCAGTACGAGGCGTTCCGGCGACTCCCACTCGCGCCACTGCCGGAATTCCGGGCTGCGCACGAGTTCTCGTGCCGCCTGCAGAGGTGAGAGGCCGGCCCTGTGCCGGTCACGACCCGCGTCGTTCACCCACGCCCAGTAATCGCGCAGCGCCCGGATCTCGGCGTGGCCGCACAGTGGCCCGTGGCCCGGAACGTAGGTTGCGGCGTCCCACGAGATCAGTCGCTCGAGTGCGGAGAACCAGTTCTCCATCGGCCCGTGCCACAGGATCGGCGTCGAACCGATGAAGAGCAGGTCGCCTGCGAACACGACACCGGCGTCGGGAACATGGGCGACGAGATCGCCGGCGGTGTGACACGGCCCGAGCCGTTCGAGTTCTATTCGGCGGTCGCCGATGTCGATGATGTCCCGCGTGTCGAAGGTGCGGTCGGGCAGGCGTGGGGTGCGACGGGGAAAGCGAGCGCCGCCGCGCACGCGGGCAACATACGCACCTGCGGCGCCGACCGGCCCCGGCAGTGCGCCGAGCACCCCGCCGATCCCCGCCAGCGCACCGAGCGCCGCTGGTGGAAGATCCTCGTGCATGCCGGCCAGGGCGGCACGGCTCGTCGTGATCCGCGTGGACGACGGCAGGGTGTCGTTGCCCCACCAGTGGTCACCGTCGCTGTGGGTATTGACGGCCTCGGTGATCGGAGCGTGCGCCACGAGAGGTTGCTGCACCTCCGCCACGCGCTTCGCCCACGCCGTGTCCCAGACGGTGTCCACAACCATCGACGCCGTACCCGGAGCGACGATCAGCCCGGTGTTGGCCTCGCCCCAACCTCCCGACGGACGCACGAAAGCCCATACCCCGTCGCCGATCTGTGTGATTCCGCTCATCACCCGCCCCCGTCGCCGTCCCCTGCGTGCTCGCGGGGCCAGGTTACTCGCCGGGGTGCCGGGAGCGTTTCGAGGCGCGAGAGCCCGGGTAGCCGGTCGGAGCCGCGAGCCGGCCCCCGACCGACACAGAAGTCCGACCGACACAGAAGTCCGACCGACACAGAAGTCCGACCGACACAGAAGTCCGACCGACACAGAGGAATGCACTCGACAGGAGTCACCCCGCATGAAGCTCACTACCGTCCTCGCCACCGCCGCAGCGACCACTGTGACCGCGGTCGTCGGTTCCATCGCTTCCCGCGAAACGGATTCCAAGTGGTACCGCAGGCTGCGCAAGCCCGGCATCCAGCCTCCGGCTGCGGCATTCCCCGTGGTGTGGACGGCGCTCTACGCGGATATCGCGGCCACCTCGGCGGTCGCGATCGATTCGCTCACCGAACGCGGGGATCACGACGGCCGGCGCAAGTACGTCACTGCGCTCGGCGTCAACCTGGTGCTCAATGCGTCCTGGTCGTGGATGTTCTTCGCGTGGCACCGGCTCGTTCCCGCGACGCTGGTGGCCGCTGCTCTGGCCGCGAGTACGGTCGACCTCACGCGCCGGACGGCGGCGGCGAACCCGGTGGCCGGGGCGGCGCTCGCTCCCTACGCCGGCTGGACGAGTTTCGCGACTGTGCTCTCCGGCCGGATCACGCAGCTCAATCGCTGATCGCGCTCACACGCTCGGCGGACGGGCCCGCGTGAGGCGCCCGCCCGCGTGGGCGATGATGGAACCATGCTCGAAACATCGGTGATCATCGGGATCGGCTCCATCTGCATCGGCTTCGTCTTCTTTCTTCTTGCGGCGACGGGAGCACGGTCGCGCTGGGACAGGAAGGTCACGATCACGTTGTTCGTGATCGCGATCGTGTTCATGACGATCATTCCGGTGATCGGTGCGGTCGGCTTCGCCGCCTGACCACTTTTGTACCGAATCCGGCACGAGGCGCAGATCTAGGACCGAAGCCGACCGCAATCGTTTCTACCGTGACAGCATCGACGGAATCCGGAAACGAGGAGTGGTCATGAACCAGAGCACAGTCACCGGTGAACACGCGGACATCCTGGAGATGCTGGCCGAGCAGCGCGAGATGTTTCTCATCACCGTCCGCGGAATCGACGACGAGCAGGCTCGCACGCGCTCGACCGCGAGCGAGTTGACGCTGGGTGGCCTCGTCAAGCACGTCGCGAACACCGAGCGGTCCTGGATCGAGACGATTCGTGAGATGGACGAAAACGCCGAGGTCACGGACATGGATGCGCAGATGGAACAGTACTTCATGCGCGACGACGAGTCCCTCGCCGACCTGCTCGAGAACTACCGCGCGATCGCGGATGCGACGGAGGAGTACGTCGTGACTCTCGACCTGAACCGACAGGTGCCGCTTCCGATTGCTCCGTGGACGCCTACGCGGGAATGGATGAGTGCCCGCAAGATCCTCATCCACATCATTCGCGAGACCGCCCACCACAGCGGACACGCCGACATCATTCGTGAATCACTCGACGGCGCCAACACGACGCGACAGCGCGGCGAGGCCGCGGGAATGGAATTCGACTGATCGCCGCGCCCGCAGGACGACGGTTCGGTACGGGATGAGCGAGAGGTTCGAGGACGCACTGGCGGAGCGACTGTCGACGGTCCTGGGCGCGTCGTGCGTGTTCACCGGCGTCGAACGGCTCACCGGCGGGGCCAGCCGCGAGACCTGGTCGCTGACGACGAAGCCCGATCCCGCGGTGCCACCCGAACTGATCCTGCGCCGCGACCCGCCGGGCCGAGAAGATCCCGCCCGAATGTCCATGGAAGCAGCGGCTTTCGTGGAAGCGGGCAGAGCGGGAGTCCCAGTACCGGAGATCGTGGACAGCAGTGGCACCGAGCCGTTGCCGGGTATCGGATCGTACCTGGTGATGTCACGCCTGCCCGGCGAGGCGCTGCCCCAGCGTCTGCTGCGCGACGAGCGGTTCGGTTCCGTGCGACCGCGCCTACCGTACGACCTCGGGCGCGCGCTCGCCCGACTGCACCGGATGGACCCGGTGGCGGTGCCGGGCCTTCCGGACTACGACCCGATGGAGTTTCTGTTCGGCGAGTACACGCGGACCGGAGCTCCGTTGCCCGCTCTGGAGGCGGCGTTCTCCTGGCTGAGAGACAACCGGCCAACGGCCACACGGAAGTCGGTCGTGCACGGCGACTTTCGTAACGGAAATATCCTCGTCGACGAGGACGGCATCCGGGGGGTGCTGGACTGGGAGTTGGCGCACGTGGGCGACCCGATGGAAGATCTCGGCTGGCTGTGCACGAAGACATGGCGATTCGGGTCGCCGCACCCCGTCGGAGGGTTCGGGTCGCGCGACGACCTGTTTCGCGGTTACGCCGAGGAATGCGGTGTGACACCGGATCCGGATGCGGTGCGCTGGTGGGAGGTCTTCGGGTCGCTGCGGTGGGCGGTCATCTGCCGGGTGCAGGCGATGCGTGCGGGCGAGGTCGGCGACAACACCCTCGAACTGCTGGCCATCGGCCGCCGCGTCGCGGAATGCGAACACGACCTGCTGGACCTGCTCGGTGTGCCGGCGAGTGCGACCGGTGACGTCGCACAGGCCGGTGACGATCGGGCAGACGAGTTGTTCGGCACTCCCCGCATCGGCGAGTTGCTGCGGGCGGTCCAGGATTTCGTCGTCGACGCGTCAGCAGGGGCCGACCCGCGGACCGTCTATCGCTCTCGTGTCGCCGCGCATGTTCTCGGTATCGCCGCGCGCGAGTCGGAGGTCGGATACGCGGTGCGAGAACAACTTCGCGCGCGGCTAGCGGCTCTCGGCTATCGCACGGAATCGGAACTCGCACTCGGCCTGCGTGCAGGTGACGTCACTCTGGGGGACACACCGGTCGGCTGCGTCATCCGAGATCTGGCAGAAACGCGGCTGAGGGTTGCCAACCCGCGGTATTGAGCGTCGGCGCGCTGTCTTCTCGGTGCACTTCCGGCGGACGACCCGCGTGCTCGGGCATAGGCTTGTCCGGTACCGATCCTCACCTCGAGAAAGGCTCGATTGTGCCGAAGCCTCCGGTTCCTGCCGCCGTTGCCGAGTTCCTTGCCCAGCCCAATTACGCCACCATCAGCACGCTGCGGGCCGACGGGCAACCGGTGTCGGTGCCCACCTGGTACATGTACGAGAACGGTCGCATTCTCGTGAACATGGACGAGGGACGAAAGCGGCTCGAATACCTGCGCCACGACCCGCGTGTGAGCCTGTCCGCGATGGATCCCCAGGACTGGATCACCCACGTCAGCATCCAGGGCCGGGTGGTGGAATTCGTCGACGATCCGGATCTGGCCGATATCGACCGCATCTCGACGCACTACACCGGCCGCCCCTACCACCAGCGCGACAGGCGGCGGGTGAGCGCGTGGATCGAGATCGATCATTGGCACGCCTGGGGACGACTCGCGAACGCCTGACCGGTCGCTATCGGGTCGGCGGATGCCGCCTGCACCGCCAGGAGGCTACTTTTCGCAGGCGATGCCGTCCCCGTCCCTGTCCAGGTGGGCTGCATACCCGGGTTCGCCTCTACGGATGGGAGCGGCACCTGCTGCCTTTACCTCGCCGCAGTTCTTGTACGACGCACTCGGTTGCGGCGGAGGCGTGTACTCCGTCGTGGGCGGAGGTGTGTACTCCGCGGTGGGCGGAGGCGTGTATTGCGTTGCCGGGGGCGGGGTGTACGCCGGGGCAGCCGGTGGCGTGTAGTCCGTTGTCGCGCTGGTTGTCGTTTCCACCTGAGGGACCAACGGCACCGGAGCGGGAGCCTCCGAGGTCGTGGTGGGCGCCGGGGTAGTCGTCCGGAGCGTTGTCGTCGTGGTGGGTCGCGCCGTCGTTGTGGTCTGAGCTGCCGAACTGGTCGTCGTAGACACGACCGAGGTGGAATCAGGCGCCGGTTGTTCCTCGCCTACGGCTGCTCCGAGGGCCAACAGCCCCACGAACCCTGCGCCGACCACCCACGGCCACTTCCGGCGCTTCTTTTCCTCGGCCGGCGGGTTGCCCCCTGGATCGACAGAACCGAAGACCTGGGTGGGAGTATCGCTACCTTTCGGCCTGGTTTGCTCCGTCCACCGTTCACCGTCCCAATAGCGGTCGACGGACGGGTCGAAGGGGTCGGGATGCCAGCCGGCAGGAGGATTCATAGTCGATCCGTTCTGAGGAAGTGTGTTCCGTCAGAACGTCGGGGATACCGGTCGGTTTGTTACACCGCAAGCAGGAGCGCCGCCCGTCAGATGACGCCGATCCGCTTCGCGGAGTTGCGCACCTGGAACGCCATCACGATCAGCAGCGCGCCGAACAGGATCGCGTAGATGCCGACGAGGAAGATCAGGCTGAGGATGCCTTCTCCGGGGAAGATGAGAAGGATCAGGCCGAACACCACCGCGAGGACCCCGGCGATCACCGACCAGACCCACCCGGATTCCGGGACCTTCCGGAATCGAAGGCCGCCGACGATGCCGGTGATGCCGTACAGGATGGCGTAGAAGGCGACCACGTACAGCAGGGCGAGCGCGGTGATCCCGGGCCAGACGAGAGCCACGATGCCGGCGACAACCGACACGACAGCCATCGCGAGCCACCACCCCCACCCGGCGAGCGACGCGCGGTCGCGTACCGCGTGGGCACCGAGCACCACCCCGTCGACGATCGCGTAGATCGCGAAGACGATGACCAGTGCCCACACCGTGATGTTCGGCCACGCGAGCGCGACGATGCCGAAGAGCACGGCGAGAATGCCGCGGATGAGGACTACCCACCAGATTTGCTTGAACAGCGACCTGAACGGGTCGGAGGGAGAAACGGGGTTCGCGGACATGGGAACTCCTCGTGATGACACCTCGAAGTCGTGATCTTGGTGTGCTCAGAATAGGCCCGCGGCAGTGGCCGTGACCCGAAAACGGCACCGCTGCATCGCGGGGGGGGGGGGCGGCCCGTTCGCAGAAGGGTCGGTGGCATCGTGAAAACTGATGCGGCAGGATTCGCCGCCCCGACCCCCGGCGGACCTGCGACCGAAAGCGAGGCGAAGTACTGTGTGGCCCGATCATTGGCCGAAGACGACCCAGCGGATCGCGTCCGCGACCGATGCGGCTCTCGTTGCTGCGCGCGCCGGAGCGAGCGAGGTCTTCGGCGATGCACTCGACGATCTGGTCGGGCTGCCGTACGAGACGGTCACCGCGGTCCATGCCGGGATGATGCGGGAGTTGTTCGAAGAACTTCATCCCGACGGCCTGACGGGTGAGGACGTGCAGACCGTTCTCACGCGAGCCGTACGCGACGGTGTGCGATGGCTTCCGTCGATGCAGCCCGACGCGGTGGTCGCGGTGATCACCGGCGCTCTGGGGGTGCAGGACGTCGAGGCGACGGATCCTCGTATCGCGCCGGAGCAGTACCTCACCGCCGGGCTGTTGGTACTGACCGATCTGCTCGCCGCGCGGAAGGCGGCCCCCGGTCCCTGCCTGCGCCGGGCGATCGCGGAGATCGAACGGTCGGAAACGATGGAGATGCCCTGATCTCGCAGCGCCGGATGGGATCACGGCGTGCCGGCGATGCGGCTGCCGATCAGGAGAACGTCTGATCTTCGACGTTGCGTGCGATGCGCCGCAGCAGGCCCGTCAGTACCTCGAGTTCGTCCTCACTCAGCCCGTCCAGCATGAGCCGCTCGCTCTGCACCCGCCGCGGTAGTTCCGACTCGACCAGGGCACGGCCGGTATCGGTGAGGGACAACAGCACGACGCGTCCGTCCCGCTCGAGGCGAAGCCGTTCCACGAGTCCGAGTTTCGCGAGTCGCTCGGTGTGCTTGGTGGTGGACGCACCGGAAATGCCGGTGACCGAGGTGACTTCGCTGGCACGCAGCGGATGGGGGCTTCGCGCGAGCGCGCTGAGCACCTCGAATTCGGTGCGTCCGATGCCGCGCGGTTCGAGTTCCCGTTCGAGTCGGGTGAGGGCGAGTGCACCGATGCGGGTGATGCGGCCGATCACGTCGAGGGGTCGGAGATCGAGGTCGGGGTAGAGGTCTTCCCATGCGCGACGGACGCGGTCGACGTAGTCGGGGCGGTCGGAAGACGAGGGCATATGCGCATTCTAACGGCCGGAGCGAATCGCTTCGTAGATAATTTATCCCCAAAGTATTATCGTGGGGGGAATGCAGCGTTCCTCCTTCGACACGCGTGACAGTCGCGTGCAGCACTCGGTACGCGCGCTGGCCCATTCCGTCTCGCCGTCCGCTTGGCACGACGTGGTCGAAATGCGCCGCGCAGACCCGACTGTCGCGATCGCGATACGCGTCGGTCTCGCGACGCTCATCGCGCTCGTCGGTGGTGGATTGCTCGGATACAGCGAGGTCGCAGGTTTTGCGGCGCTCGGATCGCTGTGCTGTGCCTTCCTTCGCCACGAGCCGTACCCGCGGATGGCGGGAAAGCTCGCGTGTATCGGAGCGTGTGTCGTCGCATACACGTTCGCCGGTGCGGTGCTCGGCGCGCTCGGACTCTCGATATGGCTCCAGATCGCGGTGCTGTCGGTGGCGGCAGGACTGGCCTATCTATTCCTGTCCGCATTCAGGATGACGGGCCCGGGACCCGTCATCCTGATCTTCGCCGCCGCCGGCGCGGCAGGTTTCGCCCACACCGGTTCCGACGTGCGGATCGCCACCGCCGCGGCCGCGATGGGCGCACTGGTCGGCTGGATCGTCGCGCTGCTCCCGGCGCTCTGGAATCCACACGGGCCGGCGCGCGTCGCCGTCGCGCGTGCCCTCGCGGCGACCGCTGCTCTCGAGACCGAGGGTGAAGCAGCCGTGTCCGCCGCCCGCGTGGCGGCCGCGCGGGCGCGGGAAGTGATCGCGCTCGGCAGCCGCAGGGATTCACACACCGCCGAACTACTGGCACTCGTGGGCGCCGCGGAAGCAGTGATCGACAGCGGGCCACACGACACCTTCGCGGGACGCCGCGCCGACTTCGTCCGATTCGAGGCGGAACTGCGGAAGACGCGCCCCACCATCGATATTCCTCGCGAGGACATCTCGGCCGTGCCGGACCTCGAGCGCCCCCGGGGTTTCGTCCGTGAGGGAGCGCTGCTCCTGCGAGACCGGGCGCTGTTCATCGGCGCGTGCCGCGTCCTGGCAGCTTCGGCACTCGCGGGAGGCTTCGCGGCGGCCGTCGGGTTGGAGCATCCGCTGTGGGCGACGATGGGCGCGATGGCCGCCCTGCAGGGCGTCAATTACCGGCACACCGTCGCCCGTGCGATTCAACGTCTGCTCGGCAACGTCGTCGGGGCTCTCATCGCGGCGGCGGTGCTGGTACTCGATCTCGGTTATTGGCCGGTCGTAGCGGTCATCGTGCTGCTCCAGACGATCACCGAGTTGTTCGTCACCCGCAATTACGCCGTCGCAAGCATCTTCGTCACCGCAATGGCGCTGTTACTCACCGGAATCGGCGAACCACTCGGTGCCGATATCGCGCTCAGTCGAGTCGGGGACACCCTCATCGGCGTGGTGGTGGGTGTAGTCGTCGCCGCGGTGACCATCCACCGCGACGATCGACATCACCTGACTTCCTGATCAGGAGTGCGCTGCCTCGAACCGCTCGAGGATGTGCGACGGAATGCGGCCCCGCGAACTGACGTCGAACCCTTCGTTGCGGGCCCAGTGCCGGATCGCCGCCAGTTGTTCCGGGGAGCGGGTGGACGGAATGGTCTTGCGCTTGCGGGCCGCCCGTGGCCGGGACGGCTTGATCACCCGTTCCGTGACATCGGCGCGCGCGGCCGGTGTGCGTGCGCCGGGGGGCTTCTTCAGCCACGGACGTAGAACGGCCCAGAACTTGTCCGCGTTGGCCGGACGGAGGTCGATTTCGTACTCCACGTCGTCCACGGAGATCCGAAACGATTGCGCCAGACCATCGGCGATGGGTTGACCGTCGATGTCGTCGAAATACTCGACGCGCACTTTCTGCGCCACGCTATTCTCCTTGTCCCCGAAATGTTGCAAACGCGACGCTAGTTGTTACTCCCGGGTACGTACAACTCGCGCACATAAAGTGCGACTCGCTCGACGAGATGAGTGAAGAAATATTCGGGTTCCGTACCGACCACGATGTCGGCATCGGGTTCTCGTCCCCAGATTCCCGACCAGTCGGCGACCGTCGTGCCCCGAGTGATCCGCCCGTCGAGTTCGACATCGACGGTGGCGGGTCGTGTCACGAAGGGGACGGTGCCGAGTGCCACCGCCGCGGCGAACGGATCGTGCACGTGGGCGAGGTATCCCAGGTTCTGGTCTCGATGGAACTCCATGTAGAACCGCAACGCATCGGACAGGTGGCGTACGACAGGAACGGACGCCCGTGATCGCCGGCCGCGGGGATCGTCCGGCGACAAGTCTTCTCCGGGAACACGTCCCGCGAGCTCTGCGATCCGGGCGATGTGCGCGGGATGCATCTCGATCGACTCGGTCGTATCCAACGGGCAGAGCAGCGGACGCCGCTCGGGGGCGAGTCCCGCGAAGGCATCGAACACGACTTTCGCGGCCTCGGGATCGACCGCGACGTTCCACTCCGAAGTCGGCGTGGTGTTGCCCGGGTGATTGAAGCAACCTCCCATCACGACCAGTCGGCGGAGCCGGGTGAGAACACCGGGGTCGAGACGCACAGCGAGAGCGAGGTTCGTCAGCGGTCCGGTGACGAGTCCGGTCAGTTCCCCGGGCCGTTCGCGCGTGAGTTCGACCCAGGCTTCGGCAGCGGAGCGTGCCGAGGGGTCGCGCGTCGGCGCAGGCAGTTCCGCGTAACCGACACCGCGGGGGCCGTGCGTATCCTCGGTCGTCATCAACGGCGCGACGAGGGGCACCGCCGATCCCACCGCGACTTCGATATCCGGGCGGCCGCACACCTCCAGCCACGCAAGGGTATTCGTCGCCACCTGGTGCACCGGGACATTTCCCGCGGTGCACAGGACTGCGGCGATCTCCGCCTCCGGGCTCGCCAGCAGGTACAGCAGGGCGAGGGCGTCGTCGATGCCGGTGTCGACATCGACGAGCAGTGGGATCGGTGCCCGGGCCGTATCTACCTCGTGTGCGCGCACGCGCTCATCTTGGCCCATCGCTTTCGGTGCCACCTCCGGGGGCGTCCCCGGTGAACGGGCTCACACCTGTACTTGCGAGAATCCGGGAATGCCCCAACGCCCGGAACGTGGATTCTTCACCGAAGCCGACGGTATCTACACGCCGACGAAATATGCGGCCAGTCCGTGGTCGGACACCATGCTCAACGGGCCGTGTGTGAGCGGGCTGATCGCCCGGGAACTCGAGAATGCGCACGCGCCGGACGGATTCGTGCCGGCGCGCTTCACTCTCGATCTGTTCGCACCGGTCCGCAACGAGCCGATCACCTTCACCACGACCCGGGTGCGGGACGGGAACCGGATTCGGGTCGCCGACGCAAGCCTGATCCAGGGCGGGAAGGTGTCCGCACGGGCAACGGTCGTGTACCTGCGGCGGTCGGAGCAGCCTCCGGGATCGGTCTGGACCCGCGACGAGCATCCGGAGCCACCACGGGAAGTACTCGATTCCCCTCCGGCCACGGACACCTACTCCTGGTACAGCAGTGACGGGCGGTGGTCGAGGGGGCGGTCGGAACACCAGAATGCGGATCGCAAACGCCTGTGGTCGAGGCAACTCCCGGTGATCGTCGGGGAAGAACAGTCGCCCTTCGTCAACACCGCGATGGTCGGTGAGGGAACGAGTTTCGTGACCAACTGGGGCGACAAGGGTGTCGGATTCATCAACGCCGACGTGACGCTGGCGTTGTCGCGCCTCCCCGAAGGTCTCGAAGTGGGTGTGGAGGCGGACAATCACATCGGCACCGACGGGGTAGCGGTGGGCACGGCCGTGCTGTTCGACAGGCTCGGTCCGTTCGGGACCGGGGTGGTCACCGCGCTGGCCAATGCGCACCGGCAGGTCGACTTCGGCTGACCCGCTCAGCTCCGTCCGGTTCGGCGTCCGTCCCCATGATCGGGATTGCTGCCGGGCCCGTTCGGGCCGGGCGCGTTCCTCGGATCGGTGATCCGAGATCGAATAGCGGCGTTTGTCCGAAACAGGTGGACCGGGCTAGCCTTGATCCTCATGAAAAAACCGGCTGGCTTCATGGTCTCTGCGTTCACCGCTGTCACGATGGCCGTAGGTCTCCTCGTCGGTACGGCCACGTCCACTGCCCAGGCGCGCCCCGCTTCCGCCTGCGCGCCCCGCGCGGACGCCGGGGTCATGGCGGAAATAGCGGACATATCGGCACCCGAGAACAACCGGACCCTGCAGGACGCTCGCGACAACGTCACCGAGATCGCCGAGCTGTGGGGTGACGCGGGAGACCCGCGCGGCGGATTCGCGGTCGTCTACAAGGAGATCCTCGACACCACCGTCCCCTCGATCGAGCGCGGCGACTACGACGATTCGCAGTGGGCCGGGGACCTCGCCGTGGACTTCGTGCAGCGCTACCTGGCAGGCGTGCACGCGCATGCGACGGGCGAGCCGGTGCCCGCGCCGTGGGAGCTCTACTACCGGACCGCGACGGACTGCGAGCACTCCGGCGGTCGTGTGGCCACCAGCGGGATGAGCGCGCATCTGCTGCTCGACCTGCCCGCCGCGCTCGCCGCGGTCGATACCCCGGCTGAGCGGTGGGACGACTTCAACCGGTACGGCGAGGTCCTCGGCACGGCGACGCCGAACATCATCCGCGAGATCGAGGCCGACTACGGAACCGATCTCAGCGAACTCTTCTCGGTGTCGATCGTGGGCGACGTCATCGGGAGTGAGCGTGCCGCTGGAATCTTCTTCCAGACGGTGCGTGCGGTGGCATGGGCCAGCAGCCGGGCACTGATGTCCCCGGCCACGGAGGGCGCGGGCGAGGCCGCGATGTGGGCCGAGTGGCACGCCTCGGAGGTCGTTCTCGACACCGCGGAAGCCATCGGGATCTTCTGACCGGCCGAGCGCCGGCAGTGCGACCGCGGGGCGGTCACCCGAGGTGGGTCACCACGACCCGCACCGTCCCGTACACGGCGGTCCCCGCCGTGACGAGCGCGAAGATCGCGATCCAGATCCCGGCCGGTATCCGGGTGAGCCCCCGCAACTGATCGGCGTCCGAGCCGCGCCCGCGACCCTGCCGGTGGGTGCGTGCCAGTTCCAGAACCGGACGCGTCGCGCCGAGGAGCAGAATCCAGGTGATCAGATACGCGGCTGCGTAGCGGACCACGGGATCACCGAAGTAGGCGGCCGCACCGACCAGGGCGCCGGCGAGAACCACCGAGATGAACCCGTAGAGGTTGCGGATCAGCAGCAGCAGGACCGCGAGCGCTGCGAGGATCGACCACAGCACCGCGGCGGGACGATCGAGGGTCAGCAGCGTCGCGGCCGCGAAGCCCAGGACGGCGGGGCCGGTGTACCCGGCGAAGGTCGTCGCGATCATTCCGGGTCCGCGGGGGTTTCCGGAGGACACCATCACACCGGAGGTGTCGCTGTGCAGCCGGATCCCGGAGAGTTTCCGCCCGACGAGAGCGGCGACGAGCGCGTGGGAGCCCTCGTGTGCCTGCGTGATGACATGCCGGGTCTTGAGCCACAGCGGCCGCACCCACACCAGCGCAAGGGCGATGACCGCGGTACCGACCACCAGCCATGTCGGAGCCGGCTCATCGACCGTGGAGACGGCCTGCCACGCGGACTGCACCGCATTCGTGAAGGAATCGAGGGTGGACGCCACCGGTCACCTTTCCGTGTCGGGCCGCCGAGTGCGGCCCCGTCGAACTGTCGGGGAGGACGGACGCGTCATCGTACGGTGCGCGCGGAGGGCAATGCGCCCGTCGATAACCTGGGAGCCATGCTCAACCCTCGCACCACGCAGATCCGTGCGGGTATCGCCGATTCGTGGGCCGTCGGCCTCGGCCTCGTCCCCCTCGGACTCGCGTTCGGCGTGGTGCTCACGCAGGGCGGGTTCGAGTGGTGGTGGGCGCCGGTCTTCTCCACCGTGATCTACGCGGGGTCGATGGAGTTCCTCGCGATCGGTCTGATCGGCGCCGTGACGCCCCTTGCGTCGATCGCCGCCGCGACGCTGCTGGTCAATTTCCGTCATGTCTTCTACGGACTGTCGTTTCCGCTGCACCGGATCCGCAGTCGTATCGGACGGCTCTACGGCGTCTACGCGCTCACCGACGAGTCGTACGCGATCGTCGCGCCCAAGGCACGCGACGACCTGTCCGGCACCCGGATCCTCACCGTGCAAGTGGTGTGCCAGATCGTGTGGGTCGCGTCGGGCACGGTCGGTGCGCTGATCGGAGCGGTGCTGCCCGCCGGACTGGAGGGTCTCGAGTTCGCCCTCACCGCGTTGTTCGCGGTGCTCGCGATCGATGCGTTCCGTGCGAACCGGGACGTGCCCGCGCCCGTGATCGCACTGGTGTGCGGTCTCGTGGCGATGCTGGTCGCGAAAGAGCAGATGCTGGTGATCGGCCTGACGCTGTTCGTCGCGGCGTTGTTCGTCCGGTTCGTCTACCGGAATGCGACGACTCGTGCCTGACTCGCTGCCGGGTGCCGGATACGTATTCACCGCGTTGTTCGTGATGTTCGCGGTGACTGTGGCGCTGCGCGCGGCGCCTTTCATGGCGTTGTCCGCTTTGCGGGACTCGGCCTTCGTCGGCTTTCTCGGCCGCACGATGCCCGCGGGGGTCATGGTGATCCTGGTGATGTACACACTGCGTGACGTCGGGCAGACGACGTGGCTGCCCGCGACCGTCGGCCTGGCGGGAACCGTCGCGGTGCACGTGTGGCGCCGCAACGCCGCTCTCAGCACGGTGGTGGGGACAGGTCTCTATCTGGTCGCGTCCACCGTGTGGGGCTGAGCCTCCTGCTGCGCCGCCGGTACGTCTTCGGACACTCCGGATTCTTCGGCCAGTGCCGGGCGGCGGCTGCGCGCCGCGATCACCGCGGCGACGAACACCGCGATGGCTGCGAGGCACTGCGACGTGCCGAGTACTTCGAGAAGGAGTTGTTCCACCCATCCTCGCGACGCCGCGTCGCGCAGCAGGTGGTTGGGCCCGGCGAGGAAGACCAGGGTGGCGGGGAGCAGGACGGGCCACCAGGAGCGATACCGGGGTGCGACGAGAAGCGGCACGAGGAACAGCGCGTACACCCAGTGATGGGTGACCGCGATGGGTGCGGCGAGCAGCGACGCGAGGCCGACGAGCGCGAGCGCCACCACGGGTTCGTCCGCGCGGAGGAAGCGGTAGGCGGCCCACGCGGTGGCGGCCACGATCAGCGCGGCGCCGGCCAGCCACAGGGCTTTGCTGAGGCCCTCGGACAAGTCGAATCGCGCGATGAGCCCGGTCAGTGCCTGATTCCGGAAGAATCCGGGGTCGCCCGCACGATCGGTCGCGAAGAATTCCTCGGTCCAGAAGAAGACGGTCGACTCGGGCCGCAGCCAGTAGCCGAACGCGACGGTCGCGATGAACGCGCCGAACGCGCGCGCTACCGACGGCAGATCCCGGCGCAGCAACAGGAGCAGGCCGAATGCTGCCGGAGTGACCTTGATCGCGGCGGCCAGGGCGATACCCACACCGCGGAAGCGCTTGGGGATGACCCCGAGGACGTCGGCGACGACGAGCGCCATCAGCACGATGTTGATCTGGCCGAACGCGAAGTTCGAGCGGAACGGTTCGAGGAAGAGGACGACACCGAGCGTGGCCGACGCGATCAGGCCGGCGTGACCGATGTCCAGGCGACGGTAGATCACCTGCAGCATCCACCACACGAGTGCGATGAGTCCGGCCGTCCACACCACCTGCAGCACGGCGCTGCTCACCAGAGCCATCGGAGCGAAGAGGAAGGCCGCGAACGGTGGGTAGATGAACCGGAACCCGGAATGACTGAAGAAGCCCTCGGTGTAGAGCGGTGTGTGGTGGAGGAAAGCCCAGCCGGCGTCGCGGAATACGTCGAGGTCCATGAGGTATTCGGTGGTCGCGTCACGCATATAGCCCCACACCGCCAGGACCGAGACCACGAGACCCACCGCGATCAACGCGGATTGCACAGGTCGGGAGCGGACTTCGGTCAACAGCACGGGCGGGTACCTCCGGGTCGGAAACAGATGTGGCTACGTTACACAATCGTTGTAATTTCCGTGGAGGGACGAGAAGCATGGTCCCGCAGCCGCTTTGGCATACCCTGTTCGCCGGCTTCTAAATGTGATCTCTCTCACGACTGAGACGTCCGGAGAATATTCAGCGCTCTAGAAATAACGCTAGACAGGCGAATATTCTCCGGACGTGGGTCACGTCCCGCTGATCTCGTTCGGCGTGTGTGGAAGGGAACCGGTGCGAATGTCGCCGGAGGAGAGGTCCACCGCGTGGAGCGAGTCGGTCGCGGGATCGGTGACGAACGCGGTGCGTCCGCTCACCGAGAGCGCCGGTCGCGGCGTCTGCCAGTCCTCGGGTTCGGTCCACTGTGCGAGGACGTCCATGCGGCGGATCGTCTCCCCCGATTCCGGATCGAGCACGTGGAGGGCTCCGTCGGTGCCCAGTACGACCGCTTCACCGTCGGGGCCGCGGCCGAGCGAGCGGAAGGTGTAACTCGTGCCCAGGTCCACCAGCCGGATCTCGGCGGTACGGGTGTCTACGAGCGCAACGGTTTCGGGCCGTTCGAGGTCTGCATCCGGATCGGTCTTGTAGTCGCCCAGTACGACGGGGGAGGCCGGAGATCCGGCCTGGTTGCCGATACGGCCGTAGTCGTCAGGGCTCGTGGCTTTGGTAAAAGTGCCGTTACGGTAGATCATCATGCCGTCCTGGCACCCGAAGACGATGGTCTCGCCCTCCGCTACGGCTTCGCCGTGTACGCCGGGGCATTCTTCGGTGCGGGCAATCTCGCGCCTGCTCGAATCGAGAAGTGCTATGCCCGTGCGAGAATCACTGTCTCCGAGCGTGACGAGAAGCGATCCGTCCGCGAGTGCGACCGCGACCCCGTGGTGTGCGTGTGGGGCGGTGTAGGACTCGGAGTCGGTAACGCCTTCTGTAGCAGCGAGACCGGAAGGATCGATCAACTCGGCCCGTCCGGTGGCGTCGTCGAACAGTGCTGTCGTACCCCCGTGGGCGACAACGTGTCCCGGTTTCCCGGCGGGGAAGACCGTCTCGGTGAGCGCGGCAGGGCCGGAGTAGTGGTGGCGGTGGTCGCCGTGGCGCTCCGACCAACTGCCGGTATCGAGCGCCCGGAACCCGCCCTCCGTGGAGATCATGACGTGGCGGCCGTCGCCTGCGGGGGCGAGCCGGGTGAATCCGCCGAGCGGGACGTCGTCCACCACGGTCAAGTTCGTTTCGTCGACGATCAGGACCCCGCCGTCGTAGGTGAGCGCGAGACGCGGTTCGGCGGCGGAGACCTCGGCCGGGGCCTGCTCGGGTCCGCTGCCGGGCTCCTGCGCAGGAGCGGGGGCAGGCGCCGAGCATCCGGCGGCCAGTGCGGCGGAGAGCGCGACCGTGAGCGCGATTCCGCGCGGAGAGGGAGTTTTCATGGGTACAGAAATATCCCGTAATGAAAATGGATGTCAAAGTCGGTTATGCGTACATCTGCATTCGGCTCTCTACGACACGCGCTAGAGCAACCCAGAAACAGCTGCGCAGCTCGTTACCATCGACCGATGGATCCGGTCCGCAACCCGTACGCCCCCGGCGCGGGGCAGCGCCCGCCCGAACTCGCCGGCCGAGAGAAGCAACTCGCGGCGTTCGACGTCGTTCTCGAGCGCATCTCCCGCGGCCGGCCCGAACGCAGCGTCGTGCTCACCGGTCTGCGCGGTGTCGGGAAAACCGTTCTGCTCAATCACCTGCGCTCCGCTGCCATAGCCAAGAGCTGGGGTACGGGCAAGATCGAGGCGCGCCCGGACCAGGGTTTGCGACGCCCGCTGTCGTCTGCCCTGCACATGGCGGTGCGTGAGATCGCGGCCGCACATCCGGATCCCGAATCCGTCGACCACTTCCTCGGTGTACTCAAATCTTTCGCTTTGCGCGCCACAGCGGACAAAGGGATGCGCGAACGCTGGCAGCCCGGAATCGACGCACCGGCGGTGAAAGGTCGCGCCGATTCCGGTGACATCGAGATCGACCTGGTCGAACTGCTCGTGGACGCCGCCGGCCTCGCTCGGGACGTCGGGGTGGGAATCGCCTTGTTCATCGACGAGATGCAAGACCTCGGTCCGGACGACGTGTCGGCGATCTGCGGTGCGTGCCACGAATTGAGTCAGGACACCGCTCCGCTGATCGTCGTGGGAGCCGGACTGCCGCACCTGCCGGCCGTGTTGTCCGCGTCCAAGTCGTACTCCGAACGATTGTTCACCTACCACCGGATCGGCCGCCTCGACCGGGATGCCGCCGATCACGCACTCATTGCGCCCGCCCAGCGGGAAGACGTCGAATTCAACAGGGACGCACTGGATCTGTTGTACGAAACGGCAGACGGTTATCCGTATTTCGTCCAGGCATACGGGAAAGCCACCTGGGATCTGGCCGCGGACAGCCCGATCACCGCAGCGGACGTACGGGTCGCGGCCCCCACCGCGGAAGAAGAACTGGCCGTAGGGTTTTTCGGTTCGCGGTACGAGCGGGCCACTCCGGCCGAGCGTGAATACATGCGGGCCATGGCGGACCTGTCGGGCGACGACGGACCCATCGCAACGTCCAAGATCGCCGCCGAACTCGGCCGCAAGCCGGCCTCACTGTCTCCCGCACGCGACGGATTGATCAAGAAAGGCCTGATCTATTCCGCCGAAAGAGGTTTCATCGGTTTCACGGTGCCGCACTTCGGACGGTATCTCCGCAGTCAAACCGACTGAGCCGGACCCGGACCGCGACACCTCCTCGGGCTATTCGTCCACCCACTCGACAGTCGCCTCGAGGGTGGCGCGATCGGTGCGGCAGGTATTGGCCGGGTGTGCTTCGTCGGCGTACCCGAACGACACCGCGCACACGATGTCGCGGTCGTCGCCGATGCCCAATTCGCGGTGTAATGCCGCCGATGCCATCGGCACCGCGGCTTGCGGTACCGCAGCGATCCCGAGCGACTCCGCGGCGAGAAGCAGATTCGACACGTAACCACCGCAGTCGACGGCGCCGTACACACCGAGCGCCTTGTCGGTGCTGACGACGGCCACGTGGGGCGCCCCGAAGAACCGGAAGTTCTCGAGCATCTGCTCGCCGCGTCGCGCGTAGTCGTCGCGGGCGATCCCCAGCGCGTTGTAGAGCGCATACCCGGCGTTGCGCCGGCGCTCGGCGTACTCCCCGCGATACTCGGCGGGACCCGGGATGTCCGGATCCATGGCTCCCGACGCGGCCTGCGTGTACACCGCGTCCCGCAACCGATCGGTCGCGGTGCCGCTGGTGAGGTGGACGCGCCAGGGTTGCGAGTTGCACCACGATGCCGTCCGCTGAGCCATCCCGAGCATCCGCTCGATGTCGTCGCGCGGGACCTGCTTGGACAGAAAGGCGCGGCAGCTGTAGCGGGAGTCGAGAAGGTTCGACAACACGTCGGCAGAACTCGTCATTCGATCACCTTCGCATACCGGCCGGGCCGCGGTACCCGACGGTATCTTCCGCCTCGCGCGGATCGGCCTCTCGTGGATCAGCGAGCAGCGACCGGGACCGCCACCTCGTTGCGACGCCGAAACGGAACCGTCCAGGGCGGGTCGTAGAACCATGCCACCGGTGGGCCGGTAGCGAGCCACTCCGTCGCCTCCAGCGTTCTCAGCAACTCGGCGGTGCGCTCCGCCACCGCGGCGCGGCTGCGGTCGCCGCTGAACTGCAGCACCGCCATCGTCTCGTCGTGGATCTCGACGAGTTCCACGGACCGGTCCTCGGGGTCGGGCAGGTCCTCCATGGCCCACTTCGCCGGCATGAAGAACCGGATGACCGACGAGTCGTCCGAGGCTCCGGCCTGGGATACGGGCGCGGTCATCGCGATCGTCGACTTGCCTCTGTTCGAGCCGAAGATGTAGCCGGCCAGACGCCGGAATCCCACGTCGCGGGCACGTTCCTCGTCGCCGTGCACCGTGGTCTCGGCAGCGATACGACGGCCGTACCTGCGGACTTCGAGCCCGTGAGTCGTCGCCTGGACTTCGTACCGCGGTTCCTCGGTGCCGGTGCGGATCCCGACCGCCGAGCCGACGCCCTTCGCCGCGCCGGTCACCATGTTCACCACTCGCATATCGGTCTCCCGTCGGAGTGTTCCGCCTCAGACCTCCACGGTAGGCGCGGTGGTCATCCCGGTGGGCCGTTCATCTCGACGAGAAACTTGCGGCGCCCGGTCGTCTCGGCGGGTGTACCGCTTTCTAGTGCAATTCCGAGACTGCCGGATAATCGCCGATCAGACGACATCCTCCTCGTCGCCGGGTGTGACCCGGCGCAGCCCGCGCTACGCGTCCGCGGGCCGGCGGTGCCCTCCGCCCCCCGCCGCGACCTCTGCCGCGATGGGCATCTGGATTCCGGCCTCGCGAGCCAACTCCATGACGGTGGGCGCCGTCTTCACTCCCTCGGCGACCTGCCCGAGTTCGGCGACCGCCTCCTCGACGCTGAGCCCGCGCGCCAGCGCTTCGCCGAGCCTCCGGTTGCGGGAGGCCGGACTGGTACACGTGGCGATCAGATCCCCCATACCGGTGAGGCCGGCGAACGTCCGGGCGTTGGCGCCCATCGCTTCCCCGAGGCGCGTCATCTCGGCGAGACCGCGCGACAGGACCATCGCGCGCGTGTTGTCACCGACGCGCAGTCCCTCCGCCATGCCCGCGGCGATGGCGACGATGTTCTTGAGGATTCCGCCGAGTTCGCAGCCGAGGACGTCGGTGTTGCGATAGACCCGGAACAGCGTGGATGCGAACAGGGGCTGGAGAGCCGTGCCGACGGAGTCGTCCTGCATCGCCACGACCGAGGCGGCAGCCTTGCCGTCCGCAATTTCGCTCGCGATGTTCGGACCGGAAAGCAACCCGACGGGATGGCCGGGGAGGCACGCGCTGATCACCTGCGTAGGCCGCAACCGCGTCCCGGGTTCCAGCCCTTTCGCAAGAGAAACGATCGGTACCCACGCTCGGAGTTCGTGGACGAGCGGCTCGAGTGTCGAGCGCACAGCGTACGACGGCACCCCCACGACGAGCACGTCCGCTTCGTGGGCGGCCTCGTCGATGTCCGCGGTGGCACGCAGGGTGTCCGGAAGTTTCCGGTCGCCCAGGTAGCGGTGGTTGCGGTGATCGACGTTGATCTCGTCGGCGGTTTCCTTGTTCCGCGACCACAAGAGCGTCGGCGTGTTCTTCGCGGCGAGACCGGCGACGGTCGTGCCCCACGAACCCGAGCCGAGAACGACTACGCGAACCGGACGTGCCATCGGTGAATTCCTCTCGTCCAGATACGGGCGTACCGGTCAGACTGTCATGCCGTGGCGCCTCTCGGTTGTTGTTCCCGGACGCAGACGAGACGAACCACCTCGACGCGATTTTTCCGGCCGTGGTCCCGACGGTGCGGGACGTGGCAGGATATCCCCGTGACCGGGAAACCCGACACAGCACAGCGTCTGCGCGACCTCGCGCTGTTGCGGCGGGTTCGTGATCGGATCGACCGCGAATACGCACAACCTCTGGACGTGGAGGCCTTGGCCCGCGGGGTGAACATCTCTGCCGGGCACCTCAGCAGGCAATTCCGGATCGCCTACGGTGAATCGCCGTACTCGTATCTCATGACCCGTCGTATCGAGCGCGCGATGGCTCTGCTCCGTCGTGGCGATCGCACCGTCACCGAGGTCTGTTTCGAGGTGGGCTGTTCTTCTCTGGGGACCTTCAGTACGCGCTTCACCGAATTGGTCGGTGTCCCTCCGAGCACCTACCGGCGGGAAGCGGCACTCGCGACGGACGGCATGCCGTCGTGCGTGGCCAAACAGGTCACACGACCGATCAGAAATCGAGAAGCATCGGCGGCCGCATCCGACTTACGGTGATCGTCATGGACATCAACATTCATCACACCTTCCTTCCCCACTCGGATCCGGACGCTTCGCTGGCGTTCTATCGCGACACTCTCGGCTTCGAGGTTCGTAACGACGTCGGCTACGGCGGGATGCGGTGGATCACGGTCGGCTCCGCCGACGGCACCGGTCCCTCCGTCGTCCTGTACCCGCCCACCGCCGACCCCGGAATCACCGAAGACGAGGGCCGCACCATCGCCGAGATGATGGCGAAAGGAACCTTCGCCTCGATCATCTTGTCCACCGCAGATCTCGACGGGACCTTCGCGCGTCTGCAGGACGGCGACACGGAGATCGTGCAAGAGCCGATGGACCAGCCGTACGGGGTTCGTGACTGTGCCCTCCGCGACCCCGCCGGCAACATGGTTCGCATCCAGGAATCGAGCTGACACGCCGGCAATCCCGGTGGCAAAGTCGTCGAACCCGAACCCGAACTCCGCGCAGCGTACGGCAGTAAGGATGCGGACTTGATTCGCTGATACGGCGAGTGGTTCCGTCACGCGGGGGGCCAGCGGCCGGTGATCATCTCGGTCAACTCGTTCACCCAGGTGTCGTCGAGGGCGGCGTCCCGGCGGATCAAGATACGGAAAATCGCGGTCCCCGCGACCACCTCCACGAGCATGGGTAGTTGGTCGTCGTCGCGACGCTCCTGACCGAAGCGAGACTCGAATGCGGTCAGATTCCCGGCCAATCGCGCGATCATCATGTTGTGCAATTCCGGGTCGGCAACGGTGTCGGCGATCAGACCCGGCAATGCCGCTCGCACCTCGGGGCGGTCGAAGATGACCCGGATCGTCTCGACCAGAACCCTGATCTCGTTGCGGATATCTCCCGAATCGTCCGGCATGGTAATCGTTTCGGCAGAAAGCACTGCCTCGTGGACAAGTTGCGCCTTGCCCGACCATCGCCGGTAGATGGCAGCGGTGGTGGTCCCGGCGCGCGCGGCGATCGCCGACAACGACAACGCGGAATAGCCCGTCTCGAGAATCAATTCGCGGGTGGCGGCAATGATCGAGGCATCGATCCTGCTGTCGCGCGGCCGTCCCGGCGACGGCTGCGCAGACCTCTTGCCATCCTTTGGGCTTTCTGCTGTCATGACTGCATCATATTTCCAATACGATCTGCATCGTATTTGAGGGAGTGCCTGTGAACTTGAGCCCGCTCGACGAGTTTCCGATCCATCAGGCACCTGCGCCGTTGACGTGGCCGACCACGTCCGATCGAAACTTCTACGACCGGTCGTATTTCAACGTGCTCGATCGGGAGGGCCGCTTCATGGCGCTCACCGGAGTCGGCTACTACCCGCGCCTCGGCGTGAAAGACGCCTACTTCGTCGTCCGCCGCGGCGATATGCAGACCGCGCTTCACCTCAGTGACGCCATCGACGACGACCGCCTTCACCAGAACGTCAACGGCTACTGTCTCGAAGTCGTCGAGCCACTGCAGCAGCTGCACCTGACACTGGCGCAAACCGAGGGTATTTCCGCAGACCTCACCTGGCGCGGGCTGTTTCCTGCTGCGCTGGAGAAGCCGCACGAGATGCTCACCGAGCGGCGAGTGACCTTGCAGGCGTGTCGCTTCGCCCAGGTCGGGTCCTGGGAGGGGTGGATCGACGTCGACGGCGAACGGCTCGAAGTCGGTCATGACACCAGCGTGGCGAGCCGTGACCGATCGTGGGGGATCAGACCTGTCGGTGAGGCCGAGCCAGTCGGTCGGCCAGACGCTTCGTTCGCCGGAATGTGGTGGCTCTACCTACCTCTGGCCTTCGACGACTATCAACTCTTCTTGATCCTGCAAGAGGATTCCGACGGCCACCGCAGCCTCTACGACTGCACGCGCCGCTGGCGGGACGGGCGCGTCGAACAACTCGACGGAGTGCGCGCCACCATCGACTACCGGACCGGAACCAGGATTCCCCGGGGCGCCCACGTCGAGTTCATGAACCGTGCAGGGGACCGAATTCAGCTGGATGTCGAATCGAAGTTGTTCGCGCCTATTGCTTTCGGGTCGGGGTACGGGGGCGACTCCTCGTGGGCACACGGCAGCTGGAAGGGCGGCCCCTTCGCCGAACGCGTCAGCTTCGACCTCACGGACCCGGAGGTGATGGCCCGAGCGCCCTTCAGTCTCATCGACCACGTCGGCAAAGCTGTGTGCACCGAAGCCGACGGGACGGTCCGCGAAGGTGCGGGCTTGTTCGAGCACGGTGTGATCGGCCCGCACCACCCGTCGGGCTTCTCCGACTGGACAGACGTCGCGGATCAGGCGCCGCTTCAGTGAAGATCATGACAGCCCTGTTCGGGCCCACGGATGCGGTCGAGCGCGCGCAAGTGCTCCAGGAAGCCGGTGCATCCGGTGTCTTCACCTTCGAGGGACCGTTCGACGTGTTCACGCCTCTGGTGTTGGCGTCGTCGGTCAAGGGTCTCGACCTGATGTCGAACGTCGCGATCGCATTCCCCCGCAATCCGATTCAACTTGCCCACCAGGCAAACGATCTGCAACTGCTCAGCGAGGGGCGCTTCATCCTGGGTCTGGGCACACAGGTGCGGGCGCAGATCGAGAAGCGCTACGGCACACAGTTCGATCATCCGGTCGCGCGAATGAAGGAATTGGTGGGGGCGTTGCGCGCGATCTTCGCGACGTGGAACGAGGGGGAGCCACTGGACTTCCGCGGTGAGTTCTACCGCCATACCTTGATGACACCGACCTTCGTGCCCGGACCGAACCCGTTCGGTCCGCCGCCGATCTATCTCGGCGCGCTCGGGCCTCGGCTGACCAAAGCGACCGCAGAAGTGGCCGACGGTCTGTTGGTGATGCCTTTCGGATCGAAGCGGTTCCTGCACGAGACGACGCTGTCGGCCGTTCGCGACGGTCTGGCGGCTGCCGGCCGCAGCGAGGACGACTTCGAGGTGGTGCCCGAGGTCATCGTGTCGGTGGGTACCGGACGGGACGACGACCATGCCTCGACCCGGATGCTGCTGGCGTTCTACGGCTCCACCCCGGCCTACCGGCCGGTGCTCGACGCCCACGGCTGGGGCGATCTGCAACCCGAACTCAACGCAATGTCCAAGCAGGGCCGCTGGCGGGAGATGGCCTCGTTGATCGACGACGACATACTGCACACCATCGCCGCGTGCGGTACCCCGAAAGAGGTCGCCGCGCACATCCGTGATCGCGTCGACGGTGTGTCGGACCGGATTTGCCTGTATCAACCGGGTCCTATCGAGGTCGAGGCGCTCGCCGAAATCGTCGACGCATTGGGGGGATCACCATGCCCCTGAACGCAATCGAATTCGACGAGGTCACCGATGACCGCTACGGCGGCAAAGCGGCCGGACTCGCGCAGTTGCGCCGCCTCGGACTTCCGGTACCGGTGGGATTCGTCATTGCTGATGCTACCGAGTGGGTCAGCACCGATGATGCGGGGGAATGTTTCTCGCGCATGGCCGCAGTCGGTGCTGTACCAGTGGCTGTCAGGTCCTCGGCAGTCGGGGAAGACGGCGACGACCAGTCGTTCGCCGGACAATACGACACCGTGCTCGGCGTGAACTCCGTCGATGACTTCGCCGCGGCCGTGCAGAGGTGCGCCGCCTCCGTGCGTTCGCGACGCGCCGCGGCCTACAGCGGCCAACCCACGGCCACCATGCATCTGGTGGTGCAGCAGATGGTGGACGCGCGCGCCGCCGGGGTTGTGTTCACCGCCGATCCGGCGACCGGCCGGCGCGACCTCACGGTGATCGACGCCGTCGCCGGTCTCGGTGAAGCGCTCGTCGACGGTACGGCGTCCTCAGACCACATCGTCCTAAATTCGGACGGTAACCCGGCCGTCCGCGATGTCGGCGAGGTGCCGGTCCTGTCGCCGGACGAGGTCGCCGATATCAGGTCCGGCGCCCTGCGTGCTGCGCAACATTGGGGCAGGCCGATGGATCTCGAGTGGGCCATCGACCGATCCGGCACACTGTGGTGGCTGCAGGCTCGACCGATCACCACCCTGCCCGGCGATCTGGCCGAGATGGATTCGCCTCTCGCGGGTGCAGACCACGTGTACACGCGCTGCAACATCGGCGAGATGATGCCGGGTGCATTCTGCCCGTTGACCGCATCGGTCTCCGGCTTTGCCATCGACTACGCGATGCAGATGACGCAGGTGGTGGCGCGGGCACAGCAGAGTTACGAGAAGCCATGGCTACAGGTGGGTTACTTCCATGGCCACATGTTTCTGAACCTGACCGAGGGGACAGCTCTGAGCTCCGGACTCCTGGGCAATTCGTTGGAGCAGTTCTCCACCTCGATCTGCGGGCGGGTGGTTGACGAGCTGAAGCCGAAACCCCCGAAACCTTTTGTGCGCAGGTTGATCAACACGGTCCGGCTCACCACGTATGCGTTGTCCGCCGGCCCCGCGATTCGGCGCCTCGAAGACCAGATCGCCGCGTTTCAGATCCCGACCAGCGACGACCCACGACGCGTGATGGGCCAGTTGGAATCCGGCGTGCAGCAGTATTGCGACATCACGCTGACACATGTGCGGTCGTCATCGCGCGCGGCGGTTGCGGCCAACATTCTCGAAAGTGTTCTGATGAGAAAAGCGGTGAAGAACGGACGAAGCGAGGACGAGGGTCGTGCCGAGGCAACCCGGCTCATGGCCGGAGCCTCCGATGTCGAGAGTGCGATGATGCTCGTGGAGCTCGACTCGGTGGTACGCGCCATAGCCGCCACCGAGGGGGTCGCCGAGCAGTTCTCGGCAGCAGAGCCGGACGCCGCGGTCAACGAGCTGCAGTCCACACGAAGCGCCGCAGGCACAGCGTTGCGACAGTTCTTGACCCGTCACGGTCACCGCGGATACCGCGAGTTGTGCATGCGTGACCCCTCCTGGGCCGAGGATCCTGAAGGCCTGGGCGCGATGATGCAGGTGATGGTCCGTTCGGCGCTCGATCCGACTCGTCGTGAATCGGGAAGCACCCACGTCGAAGCACCAAGATCCTTCCCCATCAGGTTTCTTGCCCGGTTGGCACAGGGCGGCGCACGCGGGCGCGAGGAGACGAAATCGAAGATGGCGCTCATGGCGCATGCGCTCAAATTGGGCTACCGCCACCTCGGTGAGGTGCTGGCCGAGACCGGGCGACTGCCCGACTCGGATCTGGTGTTCTTTTTCGACCGTGCCGAATTGACACGCGTCGTCGGTTCGGACGACATCACCGGTCTCGTGCAGAACGCGCTGAAGCGTCGGGAAGCGCTGGCGTTCCAGAACTCTCTCGAGTTCGACGATGTGTCTGTCGGACGACCGACCCCGCTGATCGCCCGGCCTGCGCCAGGTGTCACCGGTGATGAGATCATCGGCCGACCCGCAAGTCGCGGCACCGTGGAAGGTGTTGTGCGGGTCGCACAATCGATGGGCGATGCGCGCGAGCTGCAGCGGGGAGAGATCCTCGTGACGCCGGTGACCGACGTCGGGTGGACGCCGTACTTCACCGTCATCGCGGCGCTGGTCACCGACATCGGCAGCTCGGTGTCCCACGGCGCTGTGGTGGCCCGCGAATACGGCTTGCCCTGCGTCGTGAACACCTTGGTGGCCACCCGATCGCTCGAGACCGGCGACCGTGTACGCGTGGATGGAGACCGAGGTGTGGTCACCCGTCTCGACCAGTCGTGAATCGGACGCTGAGCGATCACTCACGACCGAGCCCGAGTCACCGGCAACACGAAAGTTGTTGCACCGGGCGGTCATAGGTAAGCATGGCGGCAGCGACCTGGTCTGCCGCTGTGTGCGGCAGGGCGGACCCATGTCGTCGAGGACGAGCAGTCGCGCGGGTTCCCCCGGGTGCACCACACTTTTGCTATACATACGTTAGGCCCTGGTCGAGGACGGATGGAGACCCATGAGCTCTGCCACGCGAAAAAAGCCCGGTTCGTCCCGGACCCACCCCGCCGACAGCCACGACTGGATCCGCGTACACGGCGCACGCGAGAACAATCTTCGGGACATCAGTCTCGAGATCCCGAAACGGCGGTTGACCGTGTTCACGGGTGTCTCGGGCTCCGGAAAGAGTTCGCTGGTGTTCGCCACGATCGCCGCGGAATCGCAGCGGATGATCAACGAGACCTACAGCGCCTTTGTACAGGGCTTCATGCCGACCCTGGCGCGACCCGACGTCGACGTGCTCGAGGGCCTGACCACGGCGATCATCGTCGATCAGGAGCGGATGGGTTCCAACCCTCGTTCCACCGTCGGCACCGCGACCGATGCGAACGCCATGCTGCGCATCCTGTTCAGCCGGCTCGGGAAGCCCCATATCGGCTCGCAGCAGGCGTTCTCCTTCAACGTCGCCTCCATCAGCGGAGCCGGCTCGGTCACCGTGGAGAAGTCCGGAAGAACGGTGAAGGAACGCCGGAGTTTCACCGTCACCGGCGGCATGTGCCCGCGCTGCGAAGGCATGGGCACGGTGTCCGACTTCGACCTGACCGCCCTGTACGACGACAGCAAGTCGCTCGAAGAGGGTGCGCTCACCATCCCGGGTTACACCATGGACGGCTGGTACGGGCGCATATACCGCGGGTGCGGATTCTTCGATCCGAGCAAACCGATCGCGAAGTTCACGAAGAAGCAACTGAACGATCTGCTCTACAAGGAACCCACTCGGATCAAGATCGACGGCATCAACGTGACGTTCGAGGGGCTGATCCCGAAGATCCAGAAGTCGTTCCTGTCCAAGGACCGAGAAGCGATGCAGCCGCACATCCGGGCGTTCGTCGACCGCGCGATCACGTTCCAGACGTGCCCCGAATGCCACGGCACGCGGCTCAACGAAGGAGCCCGATCGTCGAAGATCGACGGCATCAGCATTGCCGACGCCTGTGCGATGCAGATCAGCGATCTCGCCGAGTGGGTTCGCGGGCTCGACGAACCGTCGGTGGCCCCGCTCCTGAAGTCGCTGGGCGACACCCTCGATTCCTTCGTCGGGATCGGCCTGGGATACCTCGCCCTCGACCGCCCCGCGGGCACGCTGTCCGGTGGTGAGGCTCAGCGCACCAAGCTGATTCGTCACCTCGGGTCGTCGCTCACCGATGTCACCTACGTCTTCGACGAACCGACGATCGGCTTGCACCCGCACGACATCGCACGGATGAACGACCTGCTGCTGCAACTGCGCGACAAGGGCAACACCGTACTGGTCGTCGAGCACAAACCGGAGGCGATCGCGATCGCCGACCACGTCGTCGATCTCGGCCCCCGCGCCGGCACAGAAGGCGGCAAGATCGTGTTCGAGGGCACCGTGGAGGAGTTGCGCACGAGCGGCACCCTCACAGGCAAGCACTTCGACGACCGCGCGTCGCTGAAACCGTCCGTCCGTACCTCGACGGGCGCCCTCGAGGTGCGCGGCGCCGACACCCACAACCTCCGCGACGTCGACGTCGACATACCCCTCGGAGTGCTCGTCGTGGTGACCGGCGTTGCCGGATCGGGGAAGAGTTCACTGATCAGCGGGTCGGTCGCTCACCGCGACGGGGTGGTCTCGATCGATCAGGGCGCGATCAAGGGTTCGCGCCGGAGCAACCCGGCGACCTACACCGGACTGCTCGAACCGATCCGTAAGGCGTTCGCCAAGGCGAACGGCGTCAAACCGGGCTTGTTCAGTGCCAATTCCGAAGGGGCATGCCCCAACTGCAACGGTGCCGGAGTCGTGTACTCGGACCTGGCGATGATGGCCGGAGTAGCGGCCCCCTGCGAGGTGTGCGACGGCAAGCGGTTCATGGCGGAGGTGCTCGAGTACAAGTTCGGCGGCAAGGACATCGACGAGGTGCTCACGATGTCGGTCGCGCAGGCCGAGGAGTTCTTCGGTGGTGGCGCGAACGGCTCGTCGCTCCCGGCAGCGCACAAGATTCTCAGGCGTCTCGCGGACGTCGGTCTCGGCTACATCAAGATCGGTCAGCCGCTCACCACACTGTCCGGCGGCGAACGCCAGCGACTCAAGCTCGCGACCCACATGGGCGAAAAGGGCGACGTCTACATCCTGGACGAGCCCACGTCGGGCCTGCACCTCGCCGATGTCGAGAACTTGCTGGGCCTGCTCGACAGGCTCGTGGACTCCGGAAAATCGGTCGTGGTCATCGAGCACCACCAGGCGGTGATGGCCCATGCCGACTGGATCATCGATCTCGGTCCCGGTGCAGGCCACGACGGCGGCCGCATCGTCTTCGAGGGCACACCACGCGAACTCGTCGACGACCGCTCGACGCTCACCGGCAAGCACCTTGCGGAGTACGTCGGTGCGTGAGACCGGCTGCGGCCGTGCGGTTCACTCCTCCTGCCGGAACCGGACTGCGAGTTCGCTGCGTGGGCGGATGCCGAAGTTCGGGTAGACGCGAGTGAGGTGGTCTGCGGGGTCATTGCATCTGCCGCCACGACGACGACAGGACATACTCGGACCATGACTCTCCCGCTGCGCGATATCTACGCCGAGCCCACGCTCGCCGACGTGATCCCGTCGGTACTCGCGTCCGCGGGGGTTCCCGGTGAACGCAACCGCCTCGGCCTCACGGACAGCGCGCACACGGTCGTCCTGCTGGTCGACGGTATGGGATGGGAACTGCTGCGGCGCAACAGGAACACGGCGCCGTATCTCACCGACCTTCCGGGTCGGCCGATCCGTGCAGGATTCCCCACCACGACCGCGGCGAGCATCGCGTCGCTCGGCACCGGATTGCCGTCCGGGCGCCACGGAATCACCGGATACCAGTCGTACGTCGAGGAAGCCGAGACCGCGGTCAACTGGCTGAGCTGGACGGCCGCGGGGACCTCCCTCGATCAACGCGACACGCTCGTGCCCGAACAGGTCCAGCCCCATCCCACGGCCTTCGAACGCGGAGACGCTGCGGGGCTGGCCGTGACGACCGTCGTTCCCAGGGCGTTCGACGGCAGCGGGCTGACCCGGGCAGTCCTGCGTGGTGGCAGATTCGTCGGGGTGTCCGCCTACGGTGACCTGCTGGCGGAGGTCGTCGCGGCCGCACGCGCCGGTGAGCGGAACCTCGTGTACTGCTATCTCTCGGAAGTGGACACGCTCGGACACGTCTACGGGCCCGACTCCCAGGCGTGGCTGGCGCAACTGACCGTCGTGGACCGCTTCGTGGAACAACTCGCCGGCGCTTTGCCGGACGGAACCCGATTGCTCGTCACGGCGGACCACGGCATGGTCGATTCCTCTCGCGGCCGCCGCGTCGATTTCGACCGTCATCCCGGTCTCGAGGAGGACGTCGATGTCGTCGCCGGTGAGCCGCGGTGCCGGCACATTCACACGGGGCGCGTAGACCGGGTCCTCGAACGGTGGGCGAACGAACTCGGCGACGACTTCTGGGTCGGCACCCGCGACGAAGTGCTGTCGGCGGGACTGTTCGGACCCGACCCCGACCCTTCCGTCACCGGCCGCATCGGGGACATCGTCGTGATCGGCCGTGACGAGGCGACCGTGATCCGTTCCCACGGCGAGCGGATGCTCTCCGCGCTGCCCGGCCAGCACGGCGCACTCACCGCTGAAGAACTTCTCGTACCTCTTCTCCAGGTCCGGTAACGCCGCAGCACTCGGGCGGTGTGCCACTTACTGTGTTCTCATGCGCACTTCCGCTCCGGTCACGTGGCACGAACGCACGAGCAGGATCGCATCGATCGTCCTGTGGGTTGCCCGACTTCTGTTCAAGCCCCTGCTCACCCTCTGGCCCAGCAACGATTTCGGGATCGCGGTGCTCGGGCGGCTGTCCTGGCTCGTCGACAAGGTCACTCCGACACCGAGAAATGTCCATGTCACGGAGACCGAGCTGGGCGGTGTCCCGGCGGAGCAGATTATGTCGCCGAAACCCGTGGACGATCCGCTCGAGGACGCCACCATCCTGTACTTCCACGGCGGCGGATTCATCTTCTGCGGACCGTCCACCCACCGGCAACTGTGCGTGCAACTAGCGCTCGAATCGGGTGCACCGGTGTATTCGATGGACTACCGACAGGTTCCGGTCGTGCCTGTTGCGGGATCGGTGCAGGACGCGATGAGCGCGTACGAGGCACTGCTCGGCATCGCGGACGACCCGACGCGCATCATCGTCGGAGGAGACTCCGCCGGTGGGTACCTGGCTGCGAAGGTGGCCGAGATCGCGGCACGTCGCGGGCTTCAGCGGCCGGCGGCGGTCATCGGGTATTCGCCACTGCTGAATCTCGATCTCGGCGATCACGACCGGGCCTACATGGTCAGGGATGCGTATCTGCCGATCAAGGCGCTCGACAAACTACGCCCTCGGTGGATCGGGGAGGACGCGATCGAGGGAGAAATGAACCCGGTCGACGCCGAACCCGCACTGTTTCCGCCGATGTTTCTCTGTGCGGCCGAATACGAACTCACCCGCCCCGACGTCGAGATCATGACGCACCGCCTCGCCGAGGCGGGTCGCGTGGTCGAAACCCACCTGTGGCGCGGGCAGGTCCATGCGTGGCCGGTTCTTGCGCGCGCCTTGCCCGAAGCCCTGGAACTCATCACGCTCAGCATTGCGTTCGCACGCCGCGCCGTCGTGGCGCTGGACGACGGTCGCGCCGCCTGAACGCAGGCTAGTGCTTCGTCGTCTTCAGGAGGCGTGGCTGCAACCATTCGACGAGATCGCCGAGCACACGGTCGTTCTCGGGTTCGTTGAACACCTCGTGGAACAACCCGTCGTACAACTTCGACGTCAGGTCCTCCGATCCGGCATGGTCCACAACCACGCGTGCCCCCGCGGGGTCGGCCAGCGTGTCGGCGGAGCCGTGCAGCACGAGCAGCGGCAACGTCAGGCCGGGCAGACGCTCCGCGACACTCTCCTCGTTGAGCACGAGGACCCGCGCGAGACCGGCGGGCACCAAACCGTGATGCACGAGCGGATCCGCGTCGTATGCGGCGACCACCGCGGGATCGCGCGACACCGCTGCGCTGTCGAGTTTCTGCACCGGTACAGCAGGGAGAATCCGACCGATCAGCTTTCCGAGTTCCACAACGAGCTTCGGCGTGCCGGACGTGACCACGAGCGCCGGTCCGGACAGCACCAGCGCGGTGAGCCGGTCCTGGTGATCGAGCGCGTACGCGAGTGCGATCGCACCGCCCATGGAATGGCCGAGGAGGAACGTCGGCAGGCCGGGATGGGCCGCGGTCGCGATGTCGAACAGTGCGTCGAGGTCGTCGGTGAAGTCGTTCATGGTGCGCGCGTGCAGTCGCTTGCCGCCGGATCGGCCGTGTCCCCGATGGTCCGGTGCGTACACCACGATGCCGAGTTCGGTGAGCCGTTCGGCGACGTGGTCGTAGCGACGGGCATGCTCACCGAGGCCGTGCGCCAGGACGAGCAGCGCGGTGGGTTCACCGTCCGGCGACCACACGTCGTACACGATTCGAGTGCCGTTTCCGCCGGTGAACGAGGACTCGCGGTGCTGCATGGGGTCTCCTGCCGGATGGTCGACGTGGGGCCATCGCATCCTTGCACGTGTGTGGCTCGCGTCTCGGGACCCGCCACGGATGAAACGGAGTTACCGGTCGGGAATCAATCCGATTGACGCCCTGTTGTGCATCGGTACCCTGGATGTCGTGATCCAGGCACTCCTCTTCCACTGACGCCCGCCGGCCCGCCCCTTCCCTCGCCCGCGCGACGGGAATCGGAGAAGCGGGTCGTTGCCTGTGTCCCTCGGCCGCTGACCCGGCCGTTCGTCGGAAACCGAGCGACTCCACCCCACCACAGTGGGGACGAGGTGCCCGGTATGCGGAGGAAAACATGACCACCACAATCACACTGCCTCGCCGTTCGCGCGCGCAACTCGGAGCACTCGACGTCCACATCGCCCGCGGCGGCCACCCCGTCCTGCAAGGCGTCGACCTCGCTGTCTCACCCGGCTCCCGGATCGGCGTGGTCGGTGAGAACGGACAGGGAAAGTCCACGCTGCTGCATATTCTCGCGGGCAGCCTCGAACCCGATTCCGGATCCGTTCGACGATTCGGGTCGCTCGGCGTCGCAGAGCAGGAGATGACCGTCAGCGGCGGTCGTACGGTCGGCGACCTGATCGACACCGAACTCGCCGCGGCCCGTGCAGCCCTGCGCGCGCTGGACGACAGTGCCGTCGGGCTGTCCGAGGGCAGGTCGGCTGCCGCGGAGACCTACGCGAAGGCGCTCGAGGCAGCCGAGCAACTCGAGGCCTGGGACGCCGATCGCCGCGTCGATGCGGCCCTCGAGGCACTCGGTGCTGTGACCGATCGGTCCCGGCTCCTGTCCGAGATGTCCGTGGGGCAGCGCTACCGCGTGCGGCTCGCAGCCCTGCTCGGCGCGGAACACGACTTCCTTCTGCTGGACGAGCCCACCAACCACCTCGACGCCGACGGTCTCGACTACCTCACCGAGCGACTGCAACAGACCCGCAGCGGTCTCGTCCTCGTCAGCCACGACCGGGCCCTGCTGTCCGATGTCGCGACTTCGATCCTCGACCTGAACCCGAGCCGGGACGGGCGCCCCCGCCTCTACGGCGGTGGCTACGCCGGTTATCGCGAGGGACGAAAGGCCGAATACGCGCGATGGGTCGAGGAATACAACCGGCAGGAGGCCGAGCGTGCCCGGCTCACCGGCGAGCTCGAGCACGCCCGGGACAGGCTGATCGACGGCTGGCGACCGGACAAGGGAACGGGAAAACACCAGCGCGCGACCCGCGCTCCCGGCCTGGTTCGATCCGTCCACCGCCGGCAGGACGCGCTCGACGAGCAGGAGATCACGACGCCTGTCCCTCCGCTGCGGTTCACGATGCCCTCACTCGGCGCCGAACTCGACTTGCTCGAGCCCGACGCGCCGCTGATCAGGGCGGAGAAGATCGCGGTCGCGGGCCGGCTCGACCGGCCGGTGTCGCTCGCGGTGCTCGCCGGGTCGCGGCTGATGGTGACGGGACCGAACGGTGCCGGGAAGTCGACACTTCTCGCCGTGCTCGCACAGACGATCGAGCCGACGTCGGGAACGCTGGTCGTGGACCCGGTGGTGAGGGTCGGGCGACTCGCGCAGGAGTCGGCACCGCCGTCCGGCAAGCGGGTACGCGAGGTGTACGACACCCACATCGGACTCCTCACCGCCCACGGTGTGGTGCCCGAGGACCGCACCGTGCCCCTGGAGGATCTCGGTCTGCTCGACGAGCGGGATCTCGACAAGCGGGTGCGGGATCTGTCGATGGGCCAGCAGCGTCGGCTCGACCTGGCGATGATGCTCGCGACCCGGCCCCACGTTCTGCTGCTCGACGAGCCGACGAACCATCTGTCGATCACCCTCGTGGACGAGATGACCGAGGCCCTGGAGGTCACCGACGCCGCTGTGGTGCTCGCGACCCATGACCGCCAGCTTCGCCGGGACGTTGCGGGGTGGAAGCATCTGAACCTCACGGTGAACCGGGCGGACCGCGAGGTCGCGTGACCGGCGTCAGCTCCCGGCACCGCGTGCGGCGGCCGGAGGGGTGGTCGTCGTGGGCACGATCGAGTGGGCCAGCGCCTGAACGAGAAATTCGAGTTCCGGTGTCGGTGTCGCCCCGCTTCGCAGGACACCGCACACCGGCACGCGCAGCCGGTGGTCGGTCTCGCGCATGAACTTCAGGCCCTTGTGCGGTGTCTCGGCGGCGGTGCCGGCGTAGAGGACCGTCCAGGCCCGTGGGTTGGTGATGACCTCGAGGGTGGCGGTGTGGTCGCTGGCGATCGGGGGACCGAGCCGGACGCGGCGACCGACCTCGACGAACGCGTCCTCGATCACGCGGTGCAGCAGAACCTGGTTGTTCCGGGGTGGCAGCAGCAACGGATAGTGCGCGAGTTCTCCGATGTCCACGGTGGAGAAGGCGGACAACGGGTGTCTCGTCGAGGTGACGATGACGAGATCTTCGATCCCGAGGCGAATCGCCTCGAGGCCGGGCCGGTCCACGTCGCCGCGGATCAGGGCGAGGTCGGCTTCGCCGGACGCGACAGCGTTGACCCGATCGGTGAAGTCCTTGATGACGAACTCGACGTCGAGGTTGGGGTGGCGCTCGCGTACGCGGGAGATGGCGTCGAGACTCTGCGACGCGAAACTCATGTTCGCCGTGATCCGGATACTTCCCCGCGGCTCGTGCCCGACTTCTAGCGCGCGGGCCTCGAGGCTCAGCACCTCGGCGGCGATGGGCATCAGCCGTACCCCCGCCGGGGTGAGCTTGACCGAGCGCGTCGAGCGCTCGAACAGCTTCGCGCCCACCTCCTGCTCGAGTTTCGCGATCTGGTGACTGATCGCCGACTGGGAGATGAAGCATCGTTCGGCTGCCCTCGAGAAGCTCGTCTCTTCTCCCACGGCGAGGAAGTACCGCAGTTGCCGGAAGTCCATCACGCCCCTACTTATGAGCAGAACAGATAACAGTTCCCCGAATATCCCAGGTTACTGGATATACGGAGGGTCGGAAACCTAGGTTGGACTAATACATGAACTCGAGTGGAGGTATCGCTGGCGTGGGTGGGACAGGAAAGGAAGAGGCGAACATCATCGACCGGACAGAGGTAGTCATCGTCGGTTCCGGCTTCGGAGCACTGGCGACGGCGAAGAAACTCGCGAAGGCAGGCAAGCCGTTCGTCCTCATCTCGGAGACCACCGAGCACCTGTTCCAGCCTCTGCTCTACCAGGTGGCGACGGGTGTCATCTCGCCCGGCGAGATCGCACCGTCCGTCCGCGCGATCCTCGCGAAGTACCCGCAGGCCGATGTGCGGCTGGGCAGGGTCGTCGACGTGGATCCGGATGCCGGCACCGTCACCTATGAAGCCGGCGGCACTCGGCACACCCTCGGGTACGACCACCTCGTCGCCGCGACCGGTGCCCGCCAGGCGTACTTCGGCCGCGATGAGTTCGCCGACCTGACGTACGCGCTCAAGACCGTCGACGATGCCGAGCGGCTGCGCCGCCAGATCGTCCGCTGCTTCGAGGAAGCGCACACGACCTCCGATCCGGAACATCGGAAGAATCTGCTCAGCTTCATCGTCGTCGGGGCAGGGCCCACCGGCGTCGAGCTCGCCGGCCAGATCAAGGAACTCGCACAGCGCTACTTCGCGGATGCGATCCACAACATCACCGCGGACGACGTCACCGTCACGCTCGTCGAAGGTGCAGACAAGGTGCTCCCGCCGTTCGGCGGCAAGCTGAGCGAGTACTCGAAGGAATCGCTCGAAAAAGCCGGCGTCGAGGTTGTGCTCAACACCCTCGTGACCGACATCGACGAGCACGGCGCGACCCTGTCCACGCCGACCACCGAGGCATCGCGTCGTCTCACCGCCGAGACGATCATCTGGTCCGCCGGCATCCAGGCCAACGACTTCGCCGCAGTGCTCGCCGAGCGCACGCGCTGCGAGACGGTCCGCGGAGGACGGCTCGTGGTCGACGCGGACTTCACGGTGGGCAGCGCCGACAACATCTACGCCATCGGCGACATGGTCACGCTCGACAACCTGCCGGCGCAGTCGCCGTTCGCCATGCAGGGCGGCCGGCACGTCGCCAAGATGATCCTGGGCAAGATCCCGGCCGGCACGCCCTTCAAGTACAAGGACAAGGGCAGCATGGCGATCATCAACCGCTTCCGCGCCATCACGCGGGTCGGGAAGGTCGAACTCACCGGCTTCATCGCGTGGGTGCTGTGGCTGGCCGTGCACCTCGTGTACCTCGTGGGCTTCCGTAATCGCTACATCGCGGTCATGTCGTGGTGCGGGTCCTTCCTGGGCCACCGCCGCCCGCACTTCTACTACGCGCAGGAACCCACGCCGGTCGCTGCTCCTCCGGAGCCGGTGTCCGCGTCGGCGGACGAGGCGGGCACAGAACCCGTGCGCGTGTCCGCGTAGGGACTCGCTCTTCAGGACCCCGGGCCGGGGGCCCGGCCGGGGGCCTGACTACTTGTGAACCGGGACACATGTGGGCGCGGCGGGATTGAGTTCGCGCACGCACAGCTCTAGAGTCACGTCGAATTGCGCAAAACGGGCGTCGGGGCTCGTTGGGGGGACATGTCGGAGCGCACAGATGCCGGGCGGAACCTGATGAATTCTTCCGAAGTGGCCGTGGCCGAACCTCTTCGCCCACTGTCTGTCTCCGCACGCCGGAGGAACCCGTGAATGCCGGCCCGGCCCCGACGATGACGCCTCGCATCGGTTGCGACGTGGTGACTGTCGCCGACGTAGCCCGGAGCATCGACCTCTTCGGGGATCGGTACCTGCGACGGGTCTTCACACCGCACGAGCTCTCGGTGTGCACCGGGGCAGGCCGCGTTCAGCGACTTGCCGCACGGTTCGCGGCGAAAGAAGCCGTGATGAAAGTGCTCCGCCCGCGCGACGACGCGATTCCGTGGCGCTCCATCGAAATACGCCGTGCGCCGTGGGGCGGATGTGCCGTGCACCTGGACGGTAACGCTGCCGCGCGCGCGTCGGATGAACAGTTGACCGATTTCCAGGTCTCGCTCTCCCACGAGCCCGACTACGCCTTCGCAACCGTGGCCGCGACCCGCACAGCAGTGACAGAAAGAGAACAGGCATGACTGAACAGGCAATCCGCAAGGTGCTCGGAGAGCACGCCAAGCTGTCGGTCGACGCCACAGAACTCGATCTCACTGCGGATCTCTACGAACTGGGACTGACCTCGCACGCGAGCGTCAACGTGATGCTCGCTCTCGAAGACGCATTCGACATCGAGTTTCCCGACGAACTCCTGCGTAAGAGCACCTTTGCGAGCGTCGGTTCCATCCGCTCCGCCCTGACCGAACTGGGTGTCGGGTGAGCGTCGTCGACGCTGCGTTCGGCAGTGCGCCCACACAGTTGTCGTTGCGAGAGCGAGCCGAGATCGTCGGCCGCGACATCGCTGCGGTGTGGGCGGACGAAGTCGATCGCGAAGCCCGGTTCCCTCGTGAGGCCGTCGACGCGCTGCGCGCCCACAAACTGCTCACGTGTGCCGTTCCGGCGGCGCAGGGCGGCGAGGACGCATCGCTGAGCGACCTGTGCGAGATCGCGCGCATCCTGGGCCGTTACTGCGCTTCCACCGCGATGATCTTCGCGATGCACCAGACGCAGATCCTCTCGCTCGTGCGGCATTCGACGCCGGGTGTGGCCGCGTTCGTCGCCGACGCCGCACAGCACGACTACCTCATCGCGTCGGCGACGACCGAACTCGGCACGGGCGGCGACGTGCGCAGTAGCCTCTGCGCAGTCGAGCGCGTCGACGATTCCGTGTCCGTCGTCAAGAACGCCCCGGTCATCTCGTACGGCGAGTACGCCGACGCGGTCCTGGTGACGGCACGCCGTACCACCGACAGCCCGCCGAGCGACCAGGTTCTCGTCGTGTGCCCCCGTGACGGCGTGACTCTCGAGCCGACCGGACCGTGGAACACCCTGGGGTTGCGTGGCACCTGCAGTCCCGGATTCGTCTTGTCCGCAAAGACTTCCGCGGATCTGATAGTGGGTGCGCCGTACTCCGAGATCTCGTCACGGACCATGCTGCCCGTGTCTCACAGCGTGTGGTCGGCCGTGTGGCTGGGAATCGCCGATGCGGCCATGGAGAAGGCCCGCGCGTACGTGCGGTCGGCGGCCCGCAAGCAGCCCGGCGTCACTCCGCCCGGTGCGCTGCGTCTCGCGGAGGCGGCCGCCGCTCACCAGCAGTTCGCCGATCTCGTCTTCTCGGCCGCGGGACGTTTCGACCGGACCACGGCTGCGGAAGCAGGTTCGGCGGAGGCCGAATCGCTGACGGGGATGGGGTTCTCGCTGGCGATGAACAATCTCAAGGTCAGTGCCTCCACCGCCGTCGTCGACCTCGTGAACCGGTCGATGCTGATCTGCGGAATCGCGGGCTACCGGGAAGAGGGCCCCTATTCGCTCGGCAGGCACCTGCGTGACGCGCACGGTGCCGCGGTGATGGTCAACAACGACCGCATCATGAACAACTCTGCCCAGATGTCGATCGCATACCGAGGGACGATATGACCAGCACGGCCGTCGGGGACCGCACGGAACTCGAACGGGCACGGCTGGACTTCCAGCAGCAGTTGCTCGCCGCGGGACTGCTCGTCGACACCGCGGTTCCCGGGCTCTACGGCCGCTCCGGCGAATTCGAAGACATCGTCGACGGAATCGACCGGGTCGTGGTCGCGGCCGGCCCGGGCGCGGCGGCGACCCGCCTGCGCTTCCCTCCGGTCTTCCCGCGCACCAGTTTCGAGCGAACCGACTACATCGCCTCGTTCCCGCACCTGACCGGTGCCGTGACGACGTTCGCCGGGACCAACGCCGAACACGCCGAGTTGCTCGCTGCCCGCGCGCGGGGCGAAGCGTGGGATGCCTGGCTCGAACCGGCCGATACCGTCCTGGTCTCGGCGGCATGCCACCCCGCCTACGCGAAGTACAGCGGAACCCTGCGTGAGGGCGGCGAACTGCTCGATGTGTACGGCTACTGTTTCCGGCACGAACCGGCAATCGATCCGGCACGCATGCAGGCGTTCCGCATGCACGAATTCGTGCGTCTGGGCACCGCCGACGACGCCGCGCAGCACCGCGACACCTGGATCGGGCGCGGACTCGAGGTACTGGACTCGCTCGGCCTCGACGCCACCGCGGTGCCGGCCAACGACCCGTTCTTCGGCCGGGCCGGACGCATGCTCGCGGCGAATCAGCGCCACGAGAACCTCAAAACGGAGTTGACGGTGCGGCTCTACGGAGACCTCGACGACGGCACCGCCGTGGTGTCGTGCAACTGCCACCGCGATCACTTCGGGGACACCTTCGGCATCGTCACGCCGGACGGCGAAGTCGCACACAGTGCGTGCGTAGGTTTCGGAATGGAGCGCATCGCGCTGGCGATGCTGCGCACGCACGGCCTTGCCGTCGGCAACTGGCCGGACTCGGTGCGCAACAGGATGTTTCCGTGACCCGACGGCTCATCGACGTCCAGGTCGAGGACTACGTTCCGCATGCGATCCACGGCGCAGACCGGGTGTGGACCGAAACCAACTGCTACGTCGACCTCTGGGTCGAAGTGCTGCACTCGCTCGGACTCGACCCCGTACCGGCCGCGGCGTGTGCCTTCTCCGCGCGCTTCGACGGCAGCCAGTGGACGTTTCTGAAGTTCAAGCCCGAGGACCTGTTCTCCCTGTACGGCATCGAGGTCGCGGAGATGAACGTGTGGCGCCGGCCTATCGAACATCTCGAAGCGAACGCGGATGCAGGTCTGCTGTCGACTGTCGAGGTCGACGCCTTCTGGCTGCCCGACACGGATGGAACCGGTTACCGCCGAGAGCATTCGAAGACGACCATCGTGCCGAACCTCATCGACCGTGAAGCGGAAGTTCTCGAGTACTTCCACAACAGCGGCTACCATCGGCTCGCCGCAGACGACTTCCGCGGTGTGTTCGGGCTCGACGATCCGATTTCCACCTGGCCGCCCTACATCGAGCAGGTGCGGCTCGGTGTCTCGCTTCCGGAATGCGACGCCTTCGACGCTGTCGTGCGCCGCCACCTCCGCCATCGGTCCGTTGCCAACCCGGTGCGCGCGCTCGCCGAGCGCGTCCTCGACGACGTCGACCAGTTGAGCTCGGGCGGGATGGAACTGTTCCACCGGTGGACCTTCGGTGTGCTGCGTCAGTGCGGGGCGAGCGCCGAACTCGCAGCCGACATATGTGAATACATGGAGGACCACGGCTATCCGGGCACAGCAACCGCCGCGCCGGGATTCCGGTCGGTCTCCGAGGGAGCGAAGAGCGTGCAGTTCCGCATGGCCCGTGCCGCCCGCGGACGGACTGTCGATCCCGCCGAACAACTCGGCCTGATGGCGGATGCCTGGGATGCCTCGATCACGACGGCCGCGCGCGCTGCCGGATCTCGCTAGGAACAGCACTCGAGCATGGATCTCCTTGCCCAAGCTCAGTGGGTATGCACCGCTGTGGAGCCAGGTTCCGTCGGCCACCCCGACGAACTCGACGCGCTCGACCAGTGGCTACCGGTATCCGTCCCGGGCACCGCGGCGGGAGCCATCCGCGACGCGAACGGGGTGGACGCGGCACGACAGGCGCAGACCGACGCGAGCGACTGGTGGTTCGTCACCGACGTGCCCGCGCGCGGACGCGGGCCGTGGCGCCTGTCCTTCGACGGCCTCGCCACCCAGGCAGAGATCTGGGTGGGATCGCAGCGTGTCGCGGTATCGGAGTCGATGTTCGTCCCGCTCGTCGTGGTCCTCGACGAACTGCCTCGCTCGGCTCGAATCGCCCTCCGCTTCCCGTCTCTCGACGCGGCATTGAAGACACGGCGGCCCCGTGGCCGGTGGCGCTCGTCGTTGATCTCCGCCCAGGGTCTTCGCTGGTTCCGCACGACACTCCTCGGCCGCGCACCCGTATTCGGTGGGGTGCCCGCTCCGGTCGGGCCCTGGCGGCCGGTCCGACTCCTCGACGGCGCCGACCCCGTGACAATCTCTCGTCGCGTCCACACGCATCTGGACGGGAGCGACGGCGTGGTGGAGATCGAAGTCGTGCTCGCCGGACCCGCCGTGACATCGGCCCTCGTCACGGTGGGTGAGCAGGAAGCCCGCGCGGAAATCGTCTCCCGGCAGGACGGTTCGCAACTCGTTCGTGCTCGCGTCGTGGTACCGAAGGCACGCTTGTGGTGGCCGCATACCCACGGGCAACCGGCCGGGTACAGCGTCGACCTGCACCTCGACGGGAAGCCCCTGCACCTCGGGTCGGCAGGCTTCCGCTCCGTTACGGCAAACTACGACGAGGACGGATTCGCGCTGCAGGTCAACGGAATCGACGTGTTCTGTCGCGGCATCGTGTGGACACCCACCGATCCGATCGGGCTGAACGCACCGCAGGAGACACGGCGAGTGCTCGAGCGGTGCGTCGATGCCGGCATCAACATGATCCGGATCCCCGGGACCACGGTGTACGAACGCGACGACTTCTATTCGGACTGTGCAGAACTGGGAATCATGGTGTGGCAGGACGTCATGCTGGCCACGACCGACCCGCCCGACGACGCGGGGTTCCGCACGTTGCTCGAGGAAGAGTTGCGGTCGTTCGCGCTGAGGCACTCGGGCAACCCCGCGCTCGTCGTGCTGTGCGGTGGGAGCGAAACGGAGCAGCAACCGGCCATGCTCGGAGTGCAGCGCCCTGTCATCCGCGCCATCGACGACGTGCTTCCGGCGATCGCGGACGCGGTCGCTCCGGGAGTCGTCTGGGTGTCGTCGTCACCCTCCGCGCCTCCGGGCTCGGACGCACTGCCGATCGATGTGAGTTCCGGTGTGGCGCATTATTTCGGGGTCGGAGGTTATCGTCGGCCACTCTCCGATGTGCGTGCGGCAGGCGTGCGGTTCGCCGCCGAATCTCTCGCCTTCTCGATTCCTCCCGGAAACGACGCTGTCGAGGCGGCATTCGGCAGTGTGGCCGTCGCGGGTCACCACCCGGCGTGGAAGGCCGCAGTTCCGCGCGACAACGGGGCGTCGTGGGACTTCGAGGATGTGCGGGATCACTACGTGCGCAGTGTATTCGGCGCCGATCCCGCAGCCGAGCGTTGGTCCGACCCCGAACGCTACCTCGATCTCGGACGTGCCGCCGTATGCGAAGCCTTCACCGAAGTCCTCCAGCACTGGCGTCGGCCGGACTCCGGTTGCCGGGGCGCTCTGGTGCTGGCGGCCCGGGATCTGGAACCGGGTGCCGGATGGGGTGTCCTCGACCATGCAGGTGTCCCGAAAGCTCCGTGGTTCGTCCTGCGCCGCGTGTTCGCGCCTGTCACAGCCCTTCTCGTCGACGACGGGCTGGACGGGTTACGGGTCCTGGTGTTCAACGACACCGACCGTCCGCTCGCCGCCACTCTGCACCTCCGTTCCCACACCGCCGCGGGTGTCGTCTCGACCGACATCACAGTGCCGCTGACACTCGCTGCCCACGACGCGCACATTCTGTCGTGGAACGTAGTCACCGGAGGTTTCGCGGACGTGAACCACGCATATCGTTTCGGGACAAAAGCATTCGATGCTGCCTCCGTCCGGTTGGTCGACGCGTCCGGCGTCGTGCTCGCCGAGAATGTCCATCTCATCGGGGGCGCCGCCCGTCCCGTCGAGCGCAGCATCGGCCTGAGGGCGACCGTGCACCGATCCGCGAACGGGTGGTCGGTCACGGTGGACACCGACGGCGCTGCTCAATACGTGCGGCTGAACGTGGCCGGGTTCGACGCAACCGATTCGTGGTTTCATCTGCCCCCCGGTGGTTCTCGCACGGTTCCCCTGCGACCGGCCGGTCTCGCGGATCGGCCGACAGGCCGAGTGGCAGCACTCAATTCGGCGGTGACCGCTCCCATACGCGCAGGTGACGGCAGGTAGGTGCTCGTCCGGGGCGGTGGCACCGGAGGCGACACGAGAACGCCGCGGAAACCCGCGCGTGCGTTGCGCCCGTCGAAGGGGTATATGTATTCGCAAGGGGGGTCGCACACCCGTCGAGTCGATGCGCGACGGTGTTCGGTAGCGCCTTCCTCCCCGTTTCCGAGAGGAGTCGAAGTGTCTATTCGATCCACATCCAACATGTCGCCGGTGCGTAGGGAGCAGCCCAGGCCTGCCCGGCGGGTCGAACAGGATGGGCCCTCGTTCACCGAGGTCGTCCACTCCCGGTTGTTCTCCAACTATGTGCCGCCCCGAGGAGAAGCGCACCGGATCGTCTGAGGCCGCCGGGCGATGTGCGGCACACTGGAGTGATGAGTGCATCCACGTCAGCCCAGAGCACCCGCATCGTTCTCGCCTCGCGCCCGGACGCCACACCCACCACCGACAACTTTCGCACCGAGGTCGTGGACCTGCCGGAGGTCGGCGAGGGACAGCTCCTCGTGCGGGTCGTCTATCTGTCGCTCGATCCGTATATGCGGGGACGGATGAGTACTGCCAAGTCGTACGCCCCGCCCGTCGAACTCGGTGACGTCATGGTGGCGGGCACCGTCTGTCAGGTCGTCGAGTCCCGCGCCGCCGACATTGCCGCCGGCGACTATGTGCTGGCGGGCGCCGGATGGCAGTCGCACGCGGTGGTCGACGCCGGGGCAGTGCGGAAGCTCGATCCGGCGGCGGCCCCGATCTCGACCGCGGTCGGTGTGCTCGGGATGCCCGGATTCACAGCGTATTCCGGACTGCTGAAGATCGGGCAGCCGAAGCCCGGGGAGACGGTGGCGGTGGCGGCCGCCACGGGCCCGGTGGGATCGGCGGTGGGTCAGATCGCGAAGCTGAAGGGCGCGAGGGCAGTAGGTATCGCGGGTGGCCCCGAGAAGTGCCGCGCACTGACCGAAGAATTCGGGTTCGACGTCGCCTTGGATCATCGCGATCCCGACTTCGCGCAGAAGCTGAAGGACGCCGTCCCCGAGGGTATCGACGTGTATTTCGAGAACGTCGGCGGCGCGGTGCAGGACGCGGTGTGGCCGTTGCTCAACACCTACGCCCGAATCCCGGTGTGTGGACTGGTCGCGCAGTACAACGGCGCTGTCGAGGAGCGGGCAGACCGCCTGCCGAGGTTCTTCTCGTCGGTGCTGACCAAGAGCCTGACGATCCGGGGCTTCATCCAGACCGAGTTCGTCAAGGAGATGTACGGCGACTTCCTGCGCGATGCCTCGGCCTGGGTTCGCGACGGATCGTTGAAGTACCGGGAGGACATCGTCGACGGCCTGGAGAACGCACCGGCGGCGTTCATCGGGATGCTCGAGGGAAAGAACTTCGGAAAGATGCTGGTGCGCGTGGCACCCGAAGAGTAAGCGGGGTCAGCGGCGCGGCGTGCCGGTGCTCCAGAGCGCCCAGAGGATGAGCACCGGCTGGAAGAACAGCCTCACCAGGCGCTTCCGGTCGGTGTCGAGCCCGAACGCGCTGCGCCGCCCGCGGTACTGCGCAAGATTTCCCGGAAAGACCGCCGCGAAGAACAAGGCGGCGATCCGGCCCACCCGGACCCGGTCGCGACCGAGGACGGCCAGCCCCGCGCCGAGCATGATCTCCACTCCTCCGGACGCCATGACCACCCCGTCCTTGTCCATGGGCACCCAGTCGGGCACCTGGGCCTGGAAGTCCTTACGGCCCCAGAACAGGTGACTCAGACCCGCGAAGACCAGTGCGGCGGCGAGCAGGAGTCGCGCGGCCGTACGGGGGCGTGTGGTGGGCGGTGTGTCCGTCCGAAGATCACTCATGCCCCGATGCTACGGAGCGCGACCGCGCTCGTGGCCGGATCAACCGATGCGTTCGAAGACCGCTGCGAGTCCCTGCCCGCCTCCGATACACATCGTTTCCAGGCCGTAGCGGCCCTCCCGCCGGTCGAGTTCGCGCAGCAGGGTGGCCAGGATACGAGCGCCCGTCGCCCCGACCGGATGGCCGAGCGAAATACCCGATCCGTGCGGGTTCAGCCGCGGATCGTCCGGCTCGAGCCCCCACACGCGCATGACCGCCAGCGCCTGTGCGGCGAAGGCTTCGTTGAGCTCGATGACGTCCATGTCGGCGAGCGTCAGGCCGAGGCGGCCGAGCGCCTTCTCCGTGGCAGGGACCGGGCCGATTCCCATCGTCCGTGGCGGGACACCTGCGACGGCCCAGCTGGCGAGCCGCGCGAGCGGACGCAATCCGAGCTTCGATGCCTTCTCCGCGGTGGTGACCACCGCGAGCGCGGCACCGTCGTTCTGGCCGCTGGCATTACCGGCGGTCACCGTGGCATCCGGATCTATCCTGCCGCGGATCGGGCGCAGCTTCGCGAGTCCCTCGAGGGTCGTGTCCGCGCGCGGATGCTCGTCGGTGTCGACGGTGATCGGATCGCCCTTGCGCTGGGGAACGCGCACCGGGACGATCTCCTCCGCGAAGATTCCGTTCTTCTGTGCGGCAACCGCGCGGTGGTGCGACTGCACGGCAAGCGCGTCCTGGTCCTCGCGACTGAGAGAGAATTCGGCGCGCAGGTTCTCGGCGGTCTCGATCATGCCGCCGGGCACGGGGAAATCGCGACCGCCGGCGGTCACGCGGGCACGCGCGAGCCGGTCGTTGAGGGCGACTGCCTCTCCCTTCACGCCCCAGCGCATTCCGGTCGCGTAGAACTCGGCCTGGCTCATCGACTCCGCGCCGCCCGCCAGGACGAGGTCGCTGCCGCCGGACTGCACCTGCATCACGGCCTGGAGCACCGCCTGGAGCCCGGAGCCGCAACGACGGTCGACCTGAAGGCCGGGAACATCGACACCCAGGCCGGAATTCAGCGCGGCGATACGGCCGATGGCAGGGTTCTCACCGCTGGGGGAGGCTTGGCCGAGAATCACGTCGTCCACGTCCGATCCCGTGATCCCGGTGCGAGCCACGAGTTCCCGGATCACGGTCGCGGCAAGGTCTTCGGGTGCGATGTCCTTCAGGACGCCACCGAATCGGCCGACCGGGGTGCGGAGGGGTTCACAGATCACTACGTCGTTCATGGGTTCCTCGGGGTGGTGTCTCAGTTGGTGCGGGTGCGGACGAGATCGTGGGAGATTGCTTCTGCGGTCGAGATCAGGGAGGGGACGAGAACGTCGTGGACGGTGTCGTCCGGGTATCGCCCGGCGTGGGTGGAGATGTTCATCGACGCCACCACCGCACCGGATTCGTCGCGGATGGGTGCGGCAAGGGAGCGCAGGCCCTCTTCCAGTTCTTGGTCGACGATCGCGTACCCGTCTCTGCGCACCTTCTCGATTTCGGTTCGCAGGTCGTCGACGGTGGTGAGCGTACGAGACGTCATCGGGGTGAGTTCGGCTCGCGTGAGGTACTTTTCGAGTTCGGAAGGCGACAAGCCCGCGAGGAGTACCCGTCCCATGGATGTCGCGTGTGCGGGAAACCTGGTTCCCAAGGTGATGGACACCGTCATGATGCGGCGGACGGGCACGCGCGCGATGTAGACGACGTCGTCGCCGTCGAGCACCGACACCGAGGTCGACTCGTGGACTTTCTCTGCAAGCATTTCGAGATGGGGCCGTGCGACATCCGGCAGGGACAGTGCCGACAGGTAGCTGTAGCCGAGTTCGAGCACGCGGGGTGTGAGCCAGAACTGTGAACCGTCGGTACGCACGTAGCCGAGTTCGACCAGTGTCAGCAGAAACCGGCGCGCGGTGGCGCGCGTGAGGCCGGTCGCCCGTGCAACGTCCGAGAGGGTCTGCCTGGGGTGGTCGGCCCCGAACGCTGTGATCACCGAGAGTCCACGCGCGAGCGATTGGACGTAATCGGTCGACGCGACGGAACCCTCGCGCGGGTCGTTCAGGTCCGAGGTGCTCACGAGGCGGCGCCTTTCGAGGAGGAGTCGAGGAACGACTGTCGCGCGGGAGATCCACCGCTGCGGATTTCTGTGCTGACGTGGACCGTCCTGCCGTGCTCTGTGCGCGCGATGTGCTCGACATGCAGCGGGACGGTCATCGGTGGTCTCCTGCGGGTCGCTGCGGGCAAGCGGGCCGGTTCAGCGTTCGCTATGTGGACGATCGAACGCTATGCGAACAGCGTAGATCCGCCGGAGCGCGCCTCGCAAGGCGCGCCGCGGAGAGTGTTCACAATGCGAACGCAGGTTCACATTACGCACAATCGGGTCTATTCTGGGATACATGGACAAAGTTGTTGCCTCAGCCGACGAGGCCGTAGCCGACATCCCCGACGGCGTGACCATCGCTGTGGGCGGGTTCGGCCTGGTCGGAATCCCCGAGATACTCATCACCGCGCTCCTGGAACAAGGCGCCACCGATCTCGAGACCGTGAGCAACAACTGCGGCACCGACGGGTTCGGTCTCGGGCTGCTCCTCGAGAAGGGCCGCATCCGGCGCACGATCTCGTCCTATGTCGGCTCCAACAAGGAGTTCGCCCGTCAGTACCTGTCCGGCGAACTCGAAGTGGAGTTGACGCCCCAGGGCACGCTCGCGGAACGGCTACGTGCCGGAGGCGCCGGAATCCCCGCATTCTTCACCCCGGCCGGTGTCGGTACCGCCGTCGAAGAGGGCGGCCTGCCGCTGCGCTACGACGGACACGGTCACATCGCCGCCGCGTCGGAGCCGAAGGAAACCCGCGAATTCGATGGGAAGACCTACGTACTCGAGCGCGGCATCACCGCTGATTACGCTCTCGTCCACGCGTGGAAGGGCGACCGCCACGGCAATCTGGTCTACCGCGCCAGCGCCCGAAACTTCAATCCGCCCGCCGCGGCCTCCGGCCGCATCACCATCGCGCAGGTCGAGCACCTCGTGGAGCCGGGCGAACTCGACCCCAACGAAATCCACACACCAGGCATCCACGTTCAGCGTGTGGTGCACGTCGGCCCGGTCGAGGTCGGCATCGAGAATCGGACGGTGCGAGCATGACCCAGGCAGATATCCGCAGGCTCACCCGTCAGGAGATGGCGGCCCGTGTGGCACGGGAACTGTCCGACGGTCAGTACGTCAATCTCGGTATCGGCATGCCCACGCTGGTGCCGAACTACCTCGATCCCGATATCGAGGTCATCCTGCACTCGGAGAACGGCGTGCTCGGCGTCGGCCCGTACCCGACCGAAGAAGAACTCGACCCGGAACTCATCAACGCCGGCAAGGAAACCATCACGGCTGTTCCCGGTGCGTCGTACTTCGACTCCGCGGCCTCCTTCGGAATGATCCGCGGCGGCCGGATCGACGTCGCGGTTCTCGGGGCCATGCAGGTCTCGGCGAAGGGTGACATCGCGAACTGGATGGTGCCCGGCGCGATGGTCAAGGGGATGGGCGGCGCGATGGACCTGGTCCACGGCGCCAAGCGCGTCATCGTCATGATGGAGCACGTCACCAAGAAGGGCGACCCGAAGATTCTCGAGGAGTGCACACTGCCCCTCACCGGGCGGCATTGCGTCCAGCGCATCATCACCGACATGGCCGTCATCGATGTCACCGACGCGGGTCTGGTGCTCGTCGACACCGCTCCCGGAGTGACCGTGGACGACGTGCTCGCCGCCACCGCCGCGCCTCTCGCCGTCTAGGGTCTCCCGCCCGGTGGGACACGACGCTCCCGCCCCCGCGTGCCGGACGGTTAGCATCTGCCGACGCCGGACCGACGGAGGAACGCAATGGTGGACTGGGCCGAGGAATGCGACGTACTCGTGGTCGGATCGGGAGCGGGCGGGTGCTGCGGCGCGTATACCGCTGCCCGGGAAGGTCTTTCGGTGATACTCATCGAGGCCTCCGAGCACTTCGGTGGGACCACTGCGTATTCCGGTGGCGGGGGAATGTGGTTCCCCACCAATGCCGTATTGCGGCGGGCGGGTGACACGGACACCCTCGACGACGCCCGTACCTATTTCCGTTCCGTGGTCGGAGACCGCACCCCCCGCGACCTGCAGGACACGTTCGTCACCAGTGGCGCGCCCCTCATCGACTACCTCGAAGCGGACGACAACTTCGAGTTCCAGGTGCTGCCGTGGCCCGATTACTTCGGCAAGGCACCCAACGCCAGCGCCACCGGCCGGCACATCTGCGCGGCGCCGCTGCGGGTGCGTGACGACCTCGAACTCAACGAATCCATCCGCGGCCCCCTCGGTCGCGAACGCGCCGGCGAGCGCCTCCGCAGCACCCTCATCGGAGGACGGGCGCTGGTCGGCCGTTTCCTCGTCGCCCTTCGGCAATACCCGAACGCCGACACCCGTCTCGACACCGCCCTCGAAGATCTCGTGGTCGAGAACGGTGGCGTGGTCGGAGCGATCGTCTCGCACGGAGGTGAGCGACGTGCCATCCGCGCACGGCGGGGTGTGGTCCTCGCTGCCGGTGGATTCGAGCGCAACGACGACATGCGGGCCGAATTCGGAGTCCCGGGCCACTCACGCGATTCGATGGGGCCGTGGTCCAACCTCGGCAAGGGGCACCGCGCGGGAATCGCGGCGGGCGCGGATGTCGATCTCATGGACGAGGCCTGGTGGTCGCCCGGACTGACCCACCCCGACGGCCGCTCGGCGTTCGCGCTCTGGTTTACCGGTGGAGTGTTCGTCGACGACCGCGGTGAGCGTTTCGTCAACGAATCCGCACCGTACGACCGGATCGGGCATGCCGCCCTCGCACATGCGGAGAGCGGAAAGCTGACCATGCCGTTCTGGATGATCTACGACGACAAAGACGGTCTCGCACCACCCGTCCAGGCCACCAACGTGCCGGTCGCGGAGACGGAGCAGTACGTCGAGGCCGGTCTGTGGAAGACCGCGGACACGCTCGAGGAACTCGCCGACATGATCGGTGTTCCCGCCGACGTGCTGGCCGCGACGGTCGAACGATTCAACGCCTTCGCGGCGGTCGGCGTCGACGAGGATTTCGGCAGGGGGGACGAACCCTACGATCGCGCGTTCTCGGGTGGCGAGTCGCCTCTCGTGCCGGTGGACACGCCGCCGTTCCACGCAGCGGCGTTCGGACTGTCCGATCTCGGTACCAAGGGAGGGTTGCGCACCGATACCTGTGCCCGTGTCCTCGACACCTCCGGAGCACCGATACCCGGACTGTATGCGGCCGGTAACACCATGGCGGCGGTCAGCGGAACCGTGTATCCCGGCGGCGGAAACCCCATCGGGGCGAGCATGGTGTTCGCGCACCTCGCGGCACGTGACCTGGCTTCACGCACCTGATCCTTCGTCCGGTGCCCGTGTGTCTCCGGCGTCTCCGATGTCCCGCTTCGCGTCCGGCGCATCGGGCCCGGGTGAACCGGCGATTTCGGGCACGAGTTCGTAACGCCGGCCGAACGTTTCGATCAGCGACTGGATCACCGCGATGACCGGCACCGAGACGAGCGCGCCGATGGCACCGAACAGTGACGCACCGATGATCACCGCACCGAAGGCCACGGCGGGATGGATGGCCACGGTGCGCGCGGTGACGCGCGGATGCAGCACGTAGTTCTCGATCTGCTGGTAGAGCGTGCCGAAAACCACGACCCACACGGCGTTGATCGGATGCGTCGTTGCCGCGATGATCGCGGGCAAGGCGATCGCCAGGTAGGTGCCCAGTGTCGGGACGAACTGGGAGACGACGCCCGTCCACAGGGCCAGGGGCAGCCAGTAGGGCACATCCAGCGCGACCAGGAACACCCCGGTCGCCACGGTGCTGAAGGCCGCGAGAATGAGGCGGGAGACGACGTAACCGCCGGCCTTGTCCACCGAGATCTCCCAGACGGTCGAAATCACTCGTTGCTGCTGAGCCGGAAACCAACTCGCCACCGTGCGCCGCAGGGCAGGGCCCTCCGCCGACATGTAGAACGCGAAGAGCAGCATCGTCAGCAACTGGAACACGACTTCGAAGAGCGAGGTCACCACACCGAGCACACCCGGGGTGAACCGGGCGGCGAGTTCGCGCACCGTGTCGGGCGTGATGCGGAGATCATCCGAATCGACCGAAAAGTTGGTGTCGAATGTGCGGTTCGCCCACTGGGTGACCGAGGACAACGCGTCCGGCAACGCGGTGACGAGCTGGGAGAGCTGCTCGGCGAGCAACGCGCCGAACAGCGACAGGAACCCGACCACCAGGAGGACCAGCCCGAACAGCACCAGTCCCGCTGCGGCCCCCCGTCGCATCCCGAAGCGTTCCATCCGGTCCACGACGGGCTCGACGGTGATGCTGAAGAGCCACGCGAGGAACAGCAGCCCGAGGAAGCCTTTGAGATTGTGGAACAGCCACCCGGACATCTGGTACGCGGCGATCGCGAACAGGACGTAGAGGATCACGGGGCGGAACCAGCGGGGAAGCCCGGAGCGCTCGACGCGCCGGGCACCACCCCGCGGCGCCCTCGTCGGTTCCGGGCTGTCTACGTCGTCCATGTCGCCCCCGCGGCCGCTACTGATGCAGGCACAGCGAATCTACCGTGGGGAAAGCAAAACCGGGCCCGGCCGGGGGGGGGGCCGGGCCGGGGGGGGGGGGGGGGCAGGGGTTGTAACCGGGGCCCCGGGGG
>NZ_JAXION010000014.1:0-53609 GCF_049311045.1 Rhodococcus sp. 7Tela_A2
CCCCCCCGGCGGGGCCCGGCGGCGGGCGGGCCCCTTCCGTGCGTGGGCTACGAGTTACCGCCGCCGCTGTTCTCGCCTCCGCGGGCCTTGGCCTCGGTCGGCTGCGCCTGGGCGCCCTTGCTGCCGGCCTCGCTGGGATCGGCACTGTTCTGGTCGCCGAAGCTTCCGGTGCCGGCCTCGCCTCCGCGACGGGCCTGATCTTCGGTGTCCTCACGATTGCCGAACTGTCCGGGATTGTTCGAATCTGCCACTGGTACAGCTCCTTTCGGATGAACTTCCTGTCTTGCGAGAGCCCTCATTGCGGCTCGTTCGGATCTATACCCGAGTCGCCGGGGCATACACGCGAGACCGGAGATTTTTTTCGGGTCCGGCGCAACGGGGCGTGGGATGCCGCCGTGCATTGGTTGGACAGTGTTTGGCATACACGCCACCGGCTATGCCTTCGGAATGCACTGGTTCGACACGCGCTGTGTAGAAGGAGGCCGACGATGACAGAAGAAGATCTGTTCGGGCGAATCGAACAGTTGGTCCAGCGGGAGCAGGAGTTGCGCAGGCAATCAGGAAGCGACGGGGTCACCGGCGAGGACCGCGAGGAACTGCGCATGGTGGAGCAGCGTCTCGATCAGTGCTGGGATCTGCTGCGGCAACGGCGGGCAAAAGCGGAGTTCGGCGGAGACCCCGACGATGCGGAGCCGCGCCCGGCAGGAGAGGTCGAATCCTACCGTCAATAGGCGCGGTTGTTCGCGTGAAAACGTGTGGCGCACCGCGGTTTACGTGACGAGGACTCTTCGGTCTCGTGATGTGGGCCGACGGGCCCCTCGGCTGGTCGACCCGGGCGGGGACAGCCCGCCCGGGTCTGGATCGGGTTGTGGGGATCAGGACATCGCCGGCCCGGCCTGGGACGAGCCTGTGATCTGCGCGAGGAATTCGTGACAACGACGTGCGCGCTCGGAATCTTCGGCCATGACCTGCTCGAAGAATGCGGCGATGTCGTCGAGGCCGGCATTTTTCGCGTCGCGCACATACTGGCCGTAATCGTGACCGGCCTTGAGCGAGTGGTATTGCACCGAGATCAAATCGAAACTGACGTCGTCGAATCCGGTTTCACCGGTGGCCATGGCTGCCTCCTTGGTCGAGATGGGAACGGTCACGCGCCGCATACCCAGGTGCGGGGCGGCTATGCGGCACCGCCGCGCCCTGCATCCTCGGTGAAGAGTTTCCGCTGTTCTCGCCGCCGCGGGCCTTGGCTTCGGTGGGTTGCGCCTGCGCGCCCCTGCTGCCCGGCCTCGCTGGGATCGGCACTGTTCTTGTCGCCGAATCTTCCGGTGCCGGCTTCGCCACCGCGACGGGCCTGTTCTTCGGTGTCCTCACGGTTGCCGAACTGTCCGGGGTTGTTCGAATCAGGCATCGGTACTTCTCATTTCGGACGATCGTCGTGCCGTACGAGAGCCCTCTCACGGCGTCTCGCCCGCTGCGGTACCCGGCACGTGAGGGGCTGCACCCGCCGTTCGAATCGTGTTCTGTTCGCCCGCGATCAGGGGTGTACCTCGCGCATGCCTCGGCCCACACGGGCAAGATGAGACCTATACCGTCGACGAGGAGGTCACATGGCGCACGAACGAGCGGGGCAGCGGGCGACTGCGGAGGATCTGGAAGACCTCGCACACTTGGTCACCGCGTACTACACCGTGAAACCGGACCCGGAAGACCCACTGCAGCAGGTGGCATTCGGAACGTCCGGGCATCGCGGTTCGAGCCTCGCCGGTGCGTTCAACGAAGACCACATCCTCGCCACCACGCAGGCGATCGTCGAATACCGGGCGGGGCAGGGCACCGGGGGACCGCTGTTCCTCGGCCGCGACACGCATGCACTGTCCGAGCCCGCGTGGGCGACCGCGCTCGAGGTGCTCGTCGCCAACGACGTCGAAGTCGTCATCGATTCCCGCGATCGTTACACCCCGACGCCTGCGGTCAGCCATGCGATCCTGCGGCACAACGCAGGGGCAGGCCACCGTGCCGACGGGATCGTGGTGACCCCCTCCCACAACCCTCCGCGCGACGGCGGCTTCAAGTACAACCCGCCGTCGGGTGGTCCTGCCGACAGTGACGCGACCTCGGCGATCGCGGCACGCGCCAACGAACTTCTCGCCGCCGGACTCGCCGGTGTGAAACGCGTTTCGCTGGCTTCCGCCCTGGGCGGAGCAGGGCGATACGACTTCCTCGCGACCTATATCGACGACCTGCCGAACGTCGTCGACCTCGGTGCGATCCGCGCCGCGGGACTGCGCATCGGTGCCGACCCCATGGGCGGCGCGAGCGTCGACTACTGGGGCGAAATCGCCGAACGGCACGATCTGGACCTGACCGTCGTCAACCCCCTGGTCGACGGAACCTGGCGTTTCATGACACTCGACACCGACGGCAAGATCCGCATGGACTGCTCGTCGCCCAATGCGATGGCGTCCATGATCGAAGCCCGTCACGATTTCGACCTGGCGACCGGCAACGACGCCGACGCCGACCGGCACGGCATCGTCACTCCGGACGCCGGTCTGCTCAATCCGAACCACTACCTCGCGGTGGCCATCGACTACCTGTTCCGCAACCGGCCCGGGTGGTCGGCCGAAAGCAAGGTCGGCAAGACGCTGGTCAGCTCGTCGATGATCGACCGGGTCGCCTCGGGTCTCGGCCGGTCGCTGCTCGAGGTACCGGTCGGCTTCAAGTGGTTCGTGCCCGGCCTGCTCGACGGCTCGCTGGGTTTCGGAGGCGAGGAGAGCGCGGGTGCGTCGTTCCTCCGGCACGACGGCTCGGTCTGGACCACCGACAAGGACGGCATCGTCCTGGCTCTGCTCGCCGCCGAGATCACCGCCGTCGCGGGCAAGAGCCCCTCGCAGTATTACGGAGACCTCGCGGCCCGCTACGGCAGTCCGTCGTACGCCCGGGTCGACGCACCGGCGACGCGCGACCAGAAGGCGGTGCTCGCGAAACTGTCTCCCGACCAGGTCGACGCCACCGAACTCGCCGGCGAGCCGATCACCGCGACGCTCACCACCGCCCCGGGCAACGGGGCCCCTATCGGTGGCCTGAAGGTGACCACGGAGAACGCATGGTTCGCGGCCCGGCCCTCCGGGACCGAGGACGTGTACAAGATCTATGCGGAGTCCTTCCGGGGACCGGAGCATCTCGCGGAGGTGCAGCAGGCGGCCCGGGACCTCGTGTCGTCGGTCCTATCCTGATCGGTCCCGTCCCGGCCGGCGTGCGGCGCGGAGATCCGCAGCGCCGGCCGGGTCGTGCGCGTAGCTAACATCGTGGGCATCATGCGTACACGTGAGGCGGCGTTGCCGCGGGAGATCTGGGTTCTGGTCGCGGCGAGTTTCGTCATCGCGCTCGGCTTCGGGCTCGTCGCCCCGGCACTCCCGCAATTCGCGCGCAGCTTCGACGTGGGAGTGACCGCCGCATCGGTCGTGATCTCGGCGTTCGCCGCGATGCGCCTGATATTCGCCCCGTTCAGCGGGCGGCTCGTCCAGAAGCTGGGGGAGCGGCCCATCTACATCACGGGACTGCTCATCGTGGCCGTCTCGACCGGCGCGTGTGCCTTTGCGGAAACCTACTGGCAGCTGCTCGTCTTCCGGGGGCTCGGCGGTATCGGCTCCACGATGTTCACGGTGTCGGCACTGGGCCTGCTGGTGCGTATCGCGCCGCCCGATGCCCGTGGTCGCGTCTCGGGCCTGTACGCCACCAGCTTCCTGCTCGGCAACATCTTCGGTCCTCTGGTGGGCGGTGCACTCACCGGACTCGGGCTCCGCGCCCCGTTCCTCATCTACGCGGTGGCCCTGCTGATCGCCGCGGCCGTCGTGGGTGTGCAGTTGCGCTCGTCGCATCTCGCGCAGCCCGGCAAAGGTGAAGAACTGCGGGTGATGGGGCTGCGCGAAGCGCTCGGCTCCCCGATCTACCGTGCCGCGCTCGGTTCGAACTTCGCGAACGGCTGGGTGGTCTTCGGTGTCCGTGTCGCCATGGTGCCGCTCTTCGTGGTGGAAGCCCTCGAGCAGGGTGAGGCGTTCGCCGGCGTGGCACTGACCGCGTTCGCCGTGGGCAACGCTGTCGTCCTGATCCGATCCGGGCGCTGGTCCGACCGCTACGGACGACGGCCCTTCGTGCTCGCCGGGCTCCTGGTGTGTGGTGTCTCGACGATCGTGATGGGCCTGACCGAGAGTGTGGCGCTGTTCCTCGTCACCTCGTTCGTAGCCGGTATGGGATCGGGATTGTCGAACCCGTCGCAGCAGGCCGCGGTGGCCGATGTGGTGGGCAGCAAGGCCCGCGGCGGCCCCGTACTTGCGACCTTCCAGATGACGGCGGACATCGGCACCGTGATCGGGCCGATCGTGGCAGGTCTGCTCGCCCAGCACCTGTCGTTCTCCGCCGCGTTCACTGCCACCGGCATGATCATGTTGATCGCCGCGATTCCGTGGTTCTTCGCCGGACGCTCGCGCGACGCGGCACCCGCCGCCGACGACGTGAGCAACGACGGCGGCGTGAGCAACGACACTGGCAGCCGAGCACAGGATCGGTAGTGTCGAAACGGTGTGGATTCGTATCGTCTCGACGGTCGCGCGTGTAGGTCTCGCAGCCGTCTGGCTGGTCTCAGGGTGGATCAAATTCTCCGACCCCACCCAGACCGTGGTGGCGGTACGGGCGTACCAACTCCTTCCCGCCGACCTGGTGCGGCCGTTCGCCGCAGTCTTCCCGGTGGTCGAACTCATCCTGGGACTGTTGCTGCTCATCGGGCTGGCGGTACGCCCGGCGGCGGTGGCGAGTGCGATAGGCCTGGTAGTGCTCATCGCGGCGATTGCCTCGGCATGGGCTCGCGGCCTGTCGATCGACTGCGGATGCTTCGGTGGTGGTGGCGTCGTCGCCGACGTCGGCGCCTGGGATTACGCCTCCGAGATCCTGCGAGACCTGGGATTCCTCGCGGCAGCCGTCTGGCTCATGGTGTTCCCGCGCACACCCGCCGCGCTGGGCCCCGGATCGCGGACGCTCTCAGTGCGTCCTCAGCCCACAGTGGCAGAGTGAACCCGGACATTCTCCGACGAACAAAGGGCAGAAGTCGTGAATGCGAAGAAGGTCAAACCGGTGAAGTACACGCCGGAACCGACGTCGAACAAGTTCACCTACATCCTCGGCGGCGTCGCTGTCGTGGTGATCGCCGCGCTCGTCATCGGCGGCGTGCTGTGGACCTCGGGCGGTAGTGACGCCCGGAACGACGGATACGGAACGGTGCAGAACGCCGCGGTGGAGGTGGGCCTCGACGACGGAGCGATCCTCCTCGGTCGGCCCGATGCCGCGGCCACCATCGATCTGTACGAAGACCCGATGTGCCCGTACTGCGCCGAACTCGAGCACAAGCACTCGCAGGAACTCGCCCAGGCGATCGACAACGGCGAGGTTGCTGTCCGGTACCACATCCTTGCGTTCCTCGACCGGCTGTCCAGCAGCGGCGATTACTCGACACGTTCTGTGGCCGCAGCGCAGTGCGTCGCGGAAAGCGGTGACGCGGTGGTCTTCTCCAAGTTCCACGACACGCTCCTCTCGCCCGATACGCAGCCGGCGGAGGGCGGCGACAGCGACCTCGACAACGCTGCACTCGCGCAACTGGCACGCGATGCGGGCGCATCCGACGAAACCGTGCAGTGCATCGCCGACGGAGCCCGCGTGGAGCAGGCGGCCGCCGACGCGGAGGCTGGTCGGCAGAAGCTTGCTACGACCGGCGCGACCGGCACGCCTGCCGTGATCTACAACGGCACCGTCATCGATGCCCTCGGCAACGAGAACTGGATCGCCGAACTGTCCGGATAGCGGCGCGGGGGGGGGGGGGGGGGGGGGCGGGGGGGGTGCCCCGGTCTGGGGGCCTCCCACCGTTCCCCCGCCGACCAGGCGATTTGTTGGCGGCGAGCGCAATGGTGTAACTTTCTTTCAGCGCACGGGGTTGCCCCCGACGCGCAGAAAATGGATACGGGGCTATGGCGCAGCTGGTAGCGCACCACACTGGCAGTGTGGGGGTCAGGGGTTCGAGTCCCCTTAGCTCCACGTAACCCGAACACAAACTTGCCCCCCCCGATGGCGGGGCAAGTTTCGTTTGTGGGTGGGTCGATGAGGTCGACTCGTTCATCGCTCACCGTGCACCCCGTAGTCAGCTTCGCGGAGTCGCCGCCACTTCAGAGATACCGGCCCGTGATGCTGTCAGCGTCCGCGGCGATCTCGTCCGGCGTTCCCGTGGCGGTGATGCGTCCCCCTGAGGTGCCCCCTCCCGGACCGAGGTCGATCACGTAGTCGGCGTTGCGGATCATGTCGAGATCGTGCTCGATGATGACGACGGTGGCGCCGCGGACGAGGAGACGGTCGAGCACACGGAGGAGCGTCTGCACGTCGAGGGGATGCAGTCCGATCGAGGGCTCGTCCAGCACGAACAGGGTGTCGTGCTGATCTCGGTCGATGTCGGCGGAGAGCTTGAGCCGTTGTGCCTCGCCACCGGAAAGGGTGGTGGTCGCTTCACCGAGGGTGAGATACCCGAGGCCGAGGTCCGCGAGCACCCGGAGCCGCCTGTGCACCTTTCTGAGGTCGGCGAGTTCGGGAAGGGCCTGTTCGATGGTGAGCCGGAGCACCGCGGGTAGCGAGAGTGCTTCTCGTTGCTCTCCGTCGGCATGGGGCACGGTGCGGACGATGTCGTGGGCGGCGGCGTTGTAGCGGGCCCCCTCGCATCCGGGACAGACGATGTCGACGTCGGGAAGGAACTGCACGTCGAGAGAGATCTGCCCGGTGCCGTCGCAGTCCGGGCACCGCAACGACCCGGTGTTGTAGGAGAAATCGCCGGCTTTCAGGCCGCGTTCCTTCGCGTCGGGCGTGGCGGCGTATGCGCGCCGCAACTCGTCGAGGACGCCGCTGTAGGTGGCCACGGTCGAACGGACGTTCAGTCCGATGGGCGCGGCGTCGACAACCGCGACGCTGCCGATGCCGGCGGGATCGATAGTCGCCACGTGTGAGGGAAGCTTCTTCCCCGCGGCGACCGCGGTGAGGGCCGGGACGAGGCTCTCGAGGATCACGGTCGTCTTACCCGAACCGGACACGCCCGTCACGGCGGTGAGCCTTCCTTTGGGCAGGTCGACGTCGAGGGCATGGACCGTGTGGATCGGGGTGGTGGACATCCGGATATGCCCGTGATCGAACACCGCACCGGCCTCGGCCCGTGAACGGACACGCTCGTGCACCGTGTCCGTGAGGAACGGCGCGATACGGGACCGATCGTTGCCCTCGAGTTCCGGCAGCGTGCTGGACGCGATGACGGTGCCGCCCTCTGCGCCGGAGCCGGGACCGATCTCGATGAGCCAGTCCGCTTCCCGGAGGACCTGGGTGTCGTGGTCTACGACCACGACGGAGTTCCCGTCCGCGAGCAGCTTCCTGATGACCGCGATGAGCCCGTCGATGTTGGACGGGTGCATCCCGATGGAGGGCTCGTCGAGCACGTACAGAACGCCGGTGGTGCGATTGCGGACGGCGCGCGAGAGCTGCACGCGCTGACGTTCCCCCGTGGAGAGAGTCGACGACGCGCGGTCGAGGGTGAGGTAGCCCAGCCCGAGGCCGAGCAGCATCCGGGCGGTCTCGACCATCTGGGTGACGATGCTGTCCGCCATCGCCGTCATGTCCGCGGGCACGAGGGCCGGGAGAGTCCGAACCCAGGCCGTGACGTCTTCCAGGGTTTTCGCTGTCGCGTCGGCGAGGGATATTCCGTCGACGAGAGTCGAGCGGGCCCGGGTGCTGAGTCTCGTGCCCTCGCAGGCCGGGCAGGTCTGCACGCTCAGGAATCGCTCGATCCGTCCGAGGCCCTTCTCCGTCTCCGCCTTCTTCAACGCTTCGACGACGGACTGGTGGGCATTGCGGTAGGTGACGTTGAGGTCGAACAGCTTCCCGTTCTTCGACGGGTACAGGATCGAGCGCTTCTCCTCCGGGCCGGCGAACACGATCTTCCGTTCCTGCTCGGTGAGTTCGGCGAACGGCACCGTGGTGCGGACACCCATCTCGGCGACAACTTTCGGGTTCGCCACGAGTCCGAACATGCCCCAGGGCGCGACCGCGCCCTCGTCGATGGTCAGCGACTCGTCCGGGACCAGGGTGGTGTCGTCGACGTCGCGCACGATGCCGGTACCGCCACAACGCTCGCACGCGCCTTCGCTGTTGAACGCGAAGGACTCGGCGCTCGGCGGGCCGAACACGACCCCGCACACCGGGCAGGTCAGTGGCAGATCGCGGGCGACATCGATCGTGGGTTCCATCAGGTGCCCGTTGGGACACCGATGGTGGCCGAGGCGGGAGAAGATCAACCGGAGGCTGTTCAGCAGCTCTGTGGAGGTTCCGAACGTGGATCGCACGCCGGGGATCGCGGGCCGCTGGCGGAGTGCGAGCGCGGCGGGGACGTGCTCGACGCTGTCGACTGCCGCGCGCGTTGCCTGCGTCAGCCGCCGACGCGTGTACGTGGACAGCGCCTCGAGATAGCGTCGCGATCCTTCCGCGTAGAGCACCCCTAGAGCGAACGACGATTTTCCGGATCCGGAGACGCCCGCGATGGAGACGAGCGTGTTCAGCGGTAGATCTACGTCGATGTGCCGCAGGTTGTTCACGTGCGCGCCACGCACGCGAATCGAGGTGGGGAGGGAACTCTGCGGTTCGTCGTGCTCGGCCATGCTGTGAGTCCCTCCGCGCAGGCGGTGAAGAAGCAGCCGCCTCGCCGACCCTTCTGGTCAGGGGAGCGCGCTGTCGAGACTGCCGGTAAGGGATTCCGTCCGGAACACCTACCGGTGTCAGGATTCGGACCGGTCTTTCCTCACGGTACTGGAGCCGATGAAAAAACTCGGCGCCAGGACTCGCGGTACGGCCGCGGCGCTCGGGGGAGGCCGGGGTCGAAGCTGCGAGTACTGGCGCCGAGTTACCGGGTGGTCAGGAAACGGGCTGCGGCGACGGGGTCGTCGTAGGCACCGTCGTGGTGGCCGGGGCGGTGGTGCCCGTCGGCTGCTCCGTCGTCGGCTCACCGGTGGTCGGCTGACCGGCGGTGGTCTCGCCCGTCGCCGGCGCCGGCGCGCCGGCACCTTCGGGAGCGGGAACTGTGCCCGGAGCCGGTGCCACGACGGGCGGCGTGCCGGACGGTGCGGCCGGTGCGGGGGCGACGCTCGGTGCGGGAGCACCCGGTGCCGGAGCGGAGGGTGCGGGTACAGCGCCGTCCTGTGTCGGCGAGGTGTCCGTCTGCTTGGTGGGAGCGGGCGCGGGTGCCGTCTCGGAGGTCTCCGTGGTCTCGGAGGTTTCCGCAGCCTCGGCGGCGGCCATCATCCGCATCGCCTTGGCTTCGGCGTCGGTGGACACGGGCTTGCCCTGCTTGGCCTGTTCGGCGAGGTGGATGAGCCATGCGGCCGCATAGTCGACGGTACTGGTGCCCTTACCGTCGATGTCGTCGTCCCAGTAGTCGAAGTGGTGACCGTAATGGTCGTCCGTCTCCTTGTTGTAACCGAAGGTCTGGTCGTACGGGTCGCTCATGATCACCCCGAGGGTGTTCTGGTTGCTCCGCACGAATCCGATGACCTCCTTGAGGAGCTTCTCCGGGAGGTACGCGAGGTTGGCCAGGCGGTCCGCCGGGATGGGTGCGGAGCCGTCGGCTGCGGCCGGCGTGGTCTTGGGAGCCGCCGGGACGTAGTCGGGGTCGGACACCTTGATCAGAACGTCGAGGAACGTCTCGTCCGAACGCATCCAGTCCTCGTTGGCGGAGACATCGGCGAGTGCGAGCAGCGCGACGCGGCCGACGACCTGCGCGAGGTCGGCGCCGGTGGCGGGGGACAGCCCCTCCCGCTCGAATGCATCGCCGTTGACCTGACGGCCGAGGTTGACCAGCAGTTCGATCAGGGCGATGTTGTCGGGCGTCGAGCACGCGAAGTCGCCCTCGGAGCAGAAGGAGGCAACCTTGCCGTCCAGATAGCCGAACTCGCCGCCCGTTCCGGGCAGCACTCCGCCACCGGGAGCGGTACCCGCGCCCGGCTCGTAGGGGCGGTCGAAGCCGTCGGGGTTGCTGGGATCCTCGGCGCCCGGGAAGAATCCTCCGTCGACGCCGCGGCCGGCGTCGGACAGAATGACGACTCCCGTGACCGCAGAAGGATCGCCGTTGGGCCAGGTGCCGTCCGGGTTCTGCGTCTGGTTACCGATCTGCATCGCCGCACGCCGGGCGACATCCGCGCCTTCGCTGAAGCCGACGATGGCGAACTGCGTATCGGGGCACGAGGCCTGGATCGCCTTCATGACCTTGATGGTGTTGTCGGCGCCCGTGTTCACGGCGTCTTCGTAGCTCGACAGGTCGGCGGGGTACTCGACGTAGATCGCCGCGTACCCGTTCTCGCCCTCGTGGTCCTTGAGCGGTGCGTTGATCACCGGATCCACCCAGTGGCTCCGGTACGCGCCCTGCTGCGCCGCGGGCAACCTGTTGCCCTTCTCGTCGACGAGCATCTTGGTCTGGTCGCGGGGGGTGTCTCCACGTCCGCCGACGCCGATGCTGACCATGTCGTGGCAGTCGGCTGTCGAGGCCATACCCACCAGCGCGGGATCGGCGACGGTGGGCGGGGTCGGTTGCGGCCACGCGATGGCGACTGCCGCCGCGACCCCGAGCGCGAGAGGCGCGAGCACGCCCGCGAAAATCTTGCCGCGTGACGGCGACGTTCCATTAGCCATGGGCTTTTCCAATCCGTTTCACCTGTCGAACATCCGGTGCGAGGATGCGGGCGGGTCACATCACACGTCGTACAAACCCGTCCCCGTGTTACATCGAAGCCCGCGGCGAAGGAGAGGCGCATGGACACCTCCGACGGCTCGTCCGGGACCGAGTTCCCGGCCGCGATGGGAAAGGTGTCTCGACGCGCCCTGTCCGAGCACGGATATACGCGGTTCGACCACCTGACCTCGGTTACGCCGAAAGAACTGCTGACCATCCACGGTGTCGGCCCGAAGGCGATCCGCATTCTGGGTGAGGAACTCGCCGCACGAGGTCTGCGCTTCCGGGAAGCGTGATCCGGGTTCCGAGTTCGTCCGCCGGGCTGCCCGTTCCGATCTTTCAGCCGGTCGGGCTCGTCCTCGACGACGCATCGGGGCCTGCCGAGAGGCGATAGGGTCGATATCACCGATCGGCGCGAGCCACAGTACGAAGGAGACATCACCATGTCGCAGACAGTCCGCGGAGTTATCGCACGCGCGAAGGGAGCCCCCGTCGAGGTCGTCCCCATCGTGATACCCGATCCCGGGCCGGGCGAAGTCGTCGTCGCGATCGCTGCGTGCGGTGTGTGCCACACGGATCTGCACTACCGCGAGGGTGGAATCAACGACGAGTTCCCGTTCCTGCTCGGACACGAAGCGGCAGGTGTCGTCGAATCGGTCGGCGAAGGTGTCGAGTCGGTCGCCGTGGGCGATTTCGTGGTCCTGAACTGGCGTGCCGTGTGCGGGCAGTGCCGCGCGTGTAAGCGTGGTCAGCCCCAGTACTGCTTCTCGACGTTCAACGCCACCCAGAAGATGACCCTCGAGGACGGCACGGAACTGAGCCCTGCGCTGGGTATCGGCGCGTTTGCCGACAAGACCCTCGTGCACGCCGGCCAGTGCACCAAGGTCGATCCGAGCGCGGATCCCGCCGTGGTGGGCCTGCTCGGCTGCGGCGTGATGGCGGGCCTCGGTGCCGCCGTGAATACGGGCGGCGTGACGCGCGGCCAGTCGGTCGCGGTCATCGGCTGCGGCGGCGGCGGCGACGCCGCGATCATGGGTGCCCGGCTCGCCGGCGCCGGCAAGATCATCGCCGTCGACCGCGACGACAAGAAGCTCGAGTGGGCCACCGACTTGGGAGCGACCCACACGATCAACTCCACCTCGACCGACGCGGTCGAGGCGATCAAGGAGATCACCGGCGGCTTCGGTGCCGACGTCGTGATCGACGCCGTCGGTCGCCCGGAGACTTACAAGCAGGCCTTCTACGCCCGCGACCTGGCGGGCACCGTCGTTCTGGTGGGTGTTCCGACTCCGGACATGACCCTCGAGATGCCGCTCATCGACTTCTTCTCGCACGGCGGCTCCCTCAAGAGCTCGTGGTACGGGGATTGCCTGCCCGAACGTGACTTCCCGACGTACGTCGACCTGTACCAGCAGGGACGTCTGCCCCTCGAGAAGTTCGTCACCGAACGTATCGGCATCGACGATGTCGAGAAGGCGTTCGAGACCATGCACCGCGGTGAGGTTCTCCGATCGGTGGTGGTCTTGTGAGCACCGTGTCCCCGATCCGGGTGGATCGGGTCGTCACCCGCGGGATCTTCGCCCTCGACGGAGGGGAGTGGGAAGTCGACAACAACATCTGGCTGGTCGGCAACGACGACGAGGTGGTGGTGATCGACGCCGCGCACACAGCGCAGCCGATCATCGATGCCGTCGGCGGCCGCAACGTGGTGGCGATCGTCTGCACCCACGCGCACAACGATCACATCACCGTCGCACCCGAGCTGTCGGACAAGCTCGACGCGCCGATCCTCCTCAACCCCGCAGACGACATGCTCTGGGAGATGACCCACCCGGGCGTCGCCCACGGCACAATCGAAGACGGGCAACGGATCTCGGTGGCGGGTACCGACATTCAGACGATCGCGACACCGGGTCACTCACCGGGTTCGGTCTGCCTGTACCTGCCCGAAGCCGGCGAATTGTTCACCGGCGACACGTTGTTCTCGGGCGGCCCGGGTGCGACCGGACGCTCCTTCTCGGATTTCCCGACGATCATCGGGTCGATCCGCGACAAACTGCTCGCGCTGCCCGCCGAGACCACGGTGCACACCGGGCACGGTGACGGAACCACGATCGGCACGGAGTCTCCGCACCTCGAAGAGTGGATCAAGCGGGGTAGCTGACACCCGTCGCGGGTGGTTCCGGGGCCGGACCGCCGCCGGAACCACCCGCGTGAGCGCCGTAGTGCTCGCCGCTACCCTCACCGTATGGCGAAGAAGCAGATACCGGTGGTGGTGGTCGCCGGGTTCCTCGGCTCGGGAAAGACGACCCTCCTCAACCATCTCCTGCGCAACACTCGCGGCGCGCGGATCGGTGTGATCGTCAACGATTTCGGCTCGGTCAACATCGACTCGATGATGGTGGCCGGCCAGGTCGACTCGATGGTCTCGCTCAGCAACGGATGCCTGTGCTGCGCAGTCGATGTCAGCGACATGGATGCGATGCTCGACCGGCTCGCCCATCGGTCGTCGGATCTCGATGTCATCGTCGTCGAAGCCAGCGGTCTCGCCGAACCCCGGAACATGATCCGTCTCGTCGTCGGGTCGGAGAATCCGTTCGTCACCTACGGCGGCCTCGTACTCGTTGTCGACGCCGTGGAATTCGACGGGGTCCGGGCAGCACATCCCGAGATCGAACAGCACGTCGCGCTCGCAGACCTGGTGCTGCTCAACAAAACCGACCGTATCGACAGCAACGCGCACGACGACCTGCTCGGCGTGTTGTGCGGTCTCAACTCCCGCGCCGCCGTCGTCTCGACCGAGCACGCGCGGATCGATCCGGCTCTGCTGTTCGACATACCCGACCGGCCCGAACCGCAGCCGGGCGAACAACTCACCCTCGACCGGTTGCTCTACCCGGAAGACGAGCACGACCACGTGCATCTGCACGACGGGTACAACGCCGTCACGTTCGAGACCCGGGACGCACTACACCCCCGCGCGCTGGTCGATTTTCTCGAGAACCAGCCCGCAGGGGTGTTTCGTATCAAAGGCTATGTGCGCGTCGCCGCCGGACTACGAGTGAGCACGTACCTGGTGCACACGGTGGGCGATCACATCCGGTTCGAACCCGTCGGCCGCGGCGAGAGCGTCCCCGACTGCACCACATTGGTGGTGATCGGTGCCGATCTCGACACGGACGCTGTCCGCGAACGATTGACGGGATGCATTGCGACCGAACCGGTGTCGGGCGACGCACTGTACGCCGTCCACCGGTTCACGCCACGCTGAACCCGGCTGGGGATCAGCGCGGGGTAGCAGTCGGGCGCGTCGAACGACGACGACCGGTGGCAGCGACTCCGCCGTGTCCGGTCGAGGAACGCTGTCCGGCCGGCGCACCCTGGCGGGTGGCGGAACCGGCGCCCTGACGGGACGAGGAACCCTGACGGGACGAGGAACCCGAGCCCTGACGTGCTGCGCCGCCCTGGGACGGGGTGCGGCGGCGTCCGCCGGCGGACCCACCGGACCGCTGCGGACGCGACGTACCGGTGGCCTGAGCCTGGACCGGCTTCGGCGCGACATACGGAGCGATTTCACCGACGAGCGCGAGAACGTGCTCGGAGTTCGCCGTCGACTTGATCGGCGTGACGTTGATCGCGGCCTTCCGCATGATGACGGCGAGATCCCTGCGCTGGTCCGGAAGGACGAGCGTGACGACGTCGCCGGCGCTTCCGGCGCGCGCGGTGCGACCCGAACGGTGCAGGTATGCCTTGTGCTCGGCCGGCGGATCCACGTGGACGACGAGTTCGACGTCGTCGACGTGCACGCCGCGGGCCGCGACGTCGGTGGCCACGAGAACCCGTGCCTCACCCGACGAGAACGCTGCGAGGTTCCGGTCGCGAGCGTTCTGCGACAGGTTGCCGTGCAGATCGACCGCCGGGATTCCCGAGTCGGTGAGCTGCTTGGCCAGCTTGCGGGCCTGATGCTTGGTGCGCATGAACAGGATTCGGCGTCCGTTGCCCGAGGCAAGGGTGCGAATGAGATCCTTCTTGGCGTCGACGCCGGCCACATCGAAGATGTGGTGCGTCATCGCCGCGACGGGGGAGTTCGCCTCGTCGACCGAGTGCATCACCTGGTTGTGGAGGAAGCGCTTGACGAGCTTGTCGACTCCGTTGTCCAGGGTCGCCGAAAACAGAAGGCGCTGGCCGTTGCTCGGCGTTGCGTTCATGATGCGCGTGACGCCCGGGAGGAAGCCGAGATCGGCCATGTGGTCGGCCTCGTCGAGCACCGTGATCTCGATCGCGTCGAGCGAGACGAACTTCTGGCGCATGAGATCTTCGAGGCGTCCCGGGCAGGCGATGACGATGTCGACGCCGCGGCGCAGGGCCTCGACCTGGCGGCTCTGCGACACGCCACCGAAGATCGTGGTCACCCGAAGGCCGGACGCATGCGCGAGAGGCTCGACGACCGCTGCAATCTGCGTTGCGAGTTCGCGGGTGGGCGCAAGTACGAGGCCGCGGGGACGGCCCGCAGCGCGGGTGGAGCCACCGGCGAGACGCGCGGTGAGGGGGATCGAGAAAGCAAGGGTCTTACCGCTACCCGTACGGCCGCGGCCGAGCACGTCGCGTCCCGCGAGCGTGTCGGGGAGGGTGTCGACCTGGATCGGGAAGGGGCTGGTGATTCCGGAGTCACTCAACGTAGCGACGAGAGGACGGGGAACACCGAGATCGGAAAAAGATGTGGTCATAGAACAGCGCTGCCTTTCACTGCGGCGTGTGTGCACTCGACGGGAAGTGTTCCCGTGGTGCTGACGTGATCGCCGCAAGGAAAGCCGGTGCGTGTGCAGAGAGCTGCAGTATGCATGCGGGTCGGGCACGATCCCGATCCCGCCGGTATCCCACGACGGTGGGTGTCTTCGTGACACCCGAACCACATCACCCTACCGCACACCCGGACGGGTACGGCCCGCTCGGTTACAGGCCGACCCACTCGGTGACACCGTGGGCGAAGTGCTGGCGCTTCCAGATCGGCACTTCGTGTTTGATGCGTTCCACCAGGTCGGCGCAGGTGGAGAAGGCTTCGGCGCGATGCGGCGCGGCGACGGCGGCGACGAGGGCGAGATCGCCGATGGTGAGATGTCCCACTCGGTGGACGGCGGCCACGGGAAGTCCCGACGCCGCGGCGGCCTCCTCGCAGCAGCGGCGCAGGAAGGCTTCCGCGTCGGGATGTGCCTGGTACTCGAGCGCGGTCACGGCCTGGCCGCCGTCGTGGTTGCGCACGACACCGGTGAACACCACCACCGCTCCGTGTTCGGGGCCGGCGACCGCGGCGTCCACTACCGCAGGGTCGAGCGGCTCCGCCGAAATCCTGGTCAGCACTTGGCTCTTGCCGCCGGTCTCGTCGGTCCGTCCCGTCGTGCCGACGCCGTCTGCTTCACTCATGTGCTCCGCCTCCCGCCACTTGCGCCAGTAGATGATCGAGGATCGGATCGAGCGCGGCGAGTCCGTCCTTCACGCCACCGGGCGAGCCCGGCAGGTTCACGACGACCGTGCGGCCCGCGAGCCCGGCGACCCCACGTGAGAGGACCGCGTGAGGGGTGACCTCGAGTCCGCGTCTGCGGATCGAGTCCGCAACCCCCGGTAGTTCGCGATCGAGCACCGCGCGGGTCGCTTCGGGGGTGGCGTCCGTCGGCGACGCGCCGGTGCCACCGGTGGTCACGACCAACGCCGGTGCACCTCGGAGCGCATCTGCAAGGCCCGCGGCGATCTGCGCATCGGCATACACGAGCGGGCCGCGGACGCTGAATCCGTGCTCGCCCAGCCACTTCTCGATCACCGGGCCGGTGCGATCCTCGCGGGTTCCCGCGGCGACGCCGGTGGACGCCACCACGACGACCGCCGAACGCCCTGCCGAATCGCCACCGTCCGGCGCGGTATCGGTCTGCGGTTCGGCGTGCTGGGTGTCGGAGTCGCCGCGACGCCAGCGGCCGTGCTTGCCGCCTTCCTTCGAAACGAGTCGGACCCCGTCGAGGGTCGCGGCGGGGTCGACGGCTTTGACCATGTCGTGCAACGTGAGTCCTGCGACGGCAACGGCGGTGAGTGCTTCCATCTCGACGCCGGTAGGGCCCTTCGTCTTGGCGGTCGCCTCGATGGTGATCGCGGTGTCGGTGAATCCGAACGTCACCTTCACCGACGACAATGCGAGCTGGTGGCACAAGGGAATCAGTTCCCAGGTCCGCTTCGCCGCGGCGATACCGGCGATGCGGGCGGTGGCGAGGACGTCGGCCTTGGGCATGTCGTCGGCCCGCACGAGCGCGACGACTTCCGGCGTGGTGACGAGGTGGCCGGCGGCGAGTGCTGTCCGCGTGGTGTCGGCCTTTGCGGACACGTCGACCATGCGGGCGCGGCCCTGGTCGTCGAGATGGCTCAATTCGCTCACAGTGTCAGCACTTTCACGAGGTCTCCGGCTTCGAGTGAGACGGTGTCGGCGGGGATGTCGAGAAGGACGTCGGCAGCGGCCAGACCGGCCACCTGGTGCGATCCGCGCCCGGCGGCGGGTCTCACGGTGCGACCGTCGAGGACACCGCGCAGGAACTGGCGTTTGCCCGCGATCGAGGTCAGATCGGTGGCAAGGGGAAGCATTTCGGTTACGGGCGGTGGGTATCCCGCTGCGGCTCGGAGTGCTGGGCGCGCGAACACCTCGAAGGAAACCAGTGCGCTGACGGGGTTGCCGGGAAAGGTCAGCACCGGAACGCCGTCGATCACCGCGGAACCTTGGGGGCCACCGGGCTGCATCGCGACCGAGACGAACCTGCCGCCCCTGGGCTGAAGAGTGTCTTTGACGACTTCGAAGTCGCCTTTCGACACCCCTCCCGAGGTGAACACGACATCGGCCACGCGCACGGCGTAGGAGAGCATCGTGGCGAACTCGTCGGGGTCGTCGTGGCAATGGTCGACCGAGACGACATCGGCGCCGTTGGCGGCGGCACTCGCGGCCAGGGCCGGGCCGTTGGAGTTGTAGATGCGGCCGGGGCCGAGCACGTCGCCCGCGGTGACGAGTTCGCTTCCGGTGGAGATCACCGCGACGCGCGGTCGTGCCCGGACCGGGATATCCGTCAGTCCGACTGCGGCGAGCGCAGCGATGTGGCGGGCCGCGAGCACCGTGCCCGCGGTGAGCAGGCAGTCGCCCACCCGGACATCGCTGCCGGCTTCCCGGACGTAGGTGCCCGGCGTCGTCCCGCGGCCGATCGTCACCGTGCCGGCGGCTTCGTCAGCGGTGGTGTCCTCGACGGGAACGACGGCGTCGGCCCCCTCGGGCATCGGCGCACCGGTCATGATCTTCAGTGCGTGTCCCGGTTCGAGGACTCCCGCGGTGTCCCCCGCAGCCACGACGCCCTGCACCGGCAGGGTCACCGGCGCGTCGGCCACGGTGCCGGATGCGACCGCGTAGCCGTCCATCTGCGAGTTCCGGAACGACGGAAGGTCGAGCGGAGAACTGATCGTCTCCGCGAGCGTGCGGTGCAGAGCCCGGGAAAGCGGGACGGTCGCGGTGGACCCCGCCCGCAGCACGGCGAGTAGTTCACCCACGTACTGCTCGTGTTCTTCCACGGACCGCCTGCCGCTCGTCATGCGGCCAATCCTAGGCATATCGCCGTCCGCATCCGGCCGCGTACTCGGTTAGAGCGGACTCGTCGGGTGCTTCGGTGTTCACGTTCGCGGGCAATGGGCATACTGGGCGTATGGCGATGGTGATCGGATGACGGCGGTGAACGTGGGGATTCCGTCGGTGCGTCGACGCGCAGACGACACCTCCGACCGGCCCGACGTACCGGATCTTCTCGACCGCTTCGGTCGGGTGGCCCGCGACCTGCGTGTCTCCATCACCGAGAAGTGCTCGCTGCGCTGCACCTATTGCATGCCGGAAGAGGGGCTTCCACCCATCCCTCGTGAGCAACTCCTCACGGTCGACGAGATCGTGCGCCTGGTCGGTATCGCGACCGGCAGGCTCGGCATCCGCGAGGTGCGCTTCACCGGCGGCGAACCCCTGGTACGCCGCGACCTCGAGGCGATCATCCAAGGCTGCTCCCGTGTCGCGCCCGGAATCCCGCTCGCGGTCACCACCAACGCGGTCGGTCTGGAGCATCGGGCGCACGCGCTCGCGCAGGCCGGACTCACCCGCGTCAACATCTCCCTGGACACGATCGACCGCGATCACTTTGCCCAGCTCACCCGCCGCGATCGCCTCGGGTCGGTGCTCGCCGGCATCCGCGCCGCGAAGGACGCGGGCTTTGCCCGGGTGAAGGTCAACGCCGTCCTCATGCCCGAAACCCTGCACGGCGCCGCAGACCTCCTCGGATGGTGTCTCGAGGAGCAGGTGGAGTTGCGGTTCATCGAGCAGATGCCGCTCGACGCCGACCACGAATGGGCGCGGTCGCGGATGGTGACCGCACAGGGCCTGCTCGATGCCCTCGGGGAGCGCTTCACCCTTACCGAGACCGAACGTGAGGATCCTTCGGCACCGGCCGAGCGCTGGCTCGTCGACGGGGGTCCCGCGACCGTCGGCATCATCGCCTCGGTGACCCGCTCGTTCTGCTCGGACTGCGACCGCACCAGGCTCACGGCGGAAGGTACGGTCCGGTCCTGCCTGTTCAGCGACCAGGAGACGGACCTGAGGGCTGCGCTGCGCGGCGGCGCGACCGACGACGAGCTGGTGGATCTCTGGCGGGGTGCGATGTGGAACAAGTGGGCCGGGCACGGTATCGACGCGGCGGACTTCGCGCCGCCGCAACGCAGTATGGGAGCGATCGGTGGCTGACGTGGTGAACGGAATCGAGGTCCGGTATTTCGCGGCCGCGACCGACGCGTCCGGGTGCGAGAAGGAGACCGTGGCATTGCCCGCCGGCTCCGATCTCGGTGCTCTACGGACGGTGCTCGTGGAGCGGTACGGCCCCGCAATGGAGCGGGTTCTGTCGGTCGCGGCGTATCTCGTCGAGCCGGGAGACGGTGGTGCCGGGGAACTCACCCGCGATCTGTCCCGCCCGGCGGGTGCCCGGGTCGACGTGCTGCCTCCGTTCGCCGGCGGCTGAGCACCCGCCCGGGCGTCTGCCCTACCTCCACCAGGTGTCGGACGGTGCTACCGGCATCACGCGCTTGTGGTGCGTGTCGAGGAATTTGCCTTCGAGTCGTTTCGCGAGATCATCGGTGACGTCCTTGCCCTCGAGGTAGTCGTCGATCTCGCTGTACGTCATGCCGAGTGCTTCTTCGTCGGGCAGAGCCGGACGGTCGTCCTCGAGGTCTGCGGTGGGGACCTTGCTCCAGGTGCTCTCCGGTGCCCCGAGTTCCCGGAGCAACGCCGCCCCCTGCCGCTTGGTGAGCCCGGCCAGCGGCGTGATGTCGACACCGCCGTCTCCGTACTTGGTGTAGAAACCCGTGACGGCCTCGGCGGCGTGATCGGTGCCGACCACGAGGTGTCCCAGTTCGCCGGCGATCGCGTACTGGAGCATCATGCGCTCGCGTGCCTTGATGTTTCCCCGGACGAAATCGCGAATGGTGCTTCCGTGGCCGGGGATTTCGCCCAGCGCTCGTCCCGCTTCGGCCGCGGTGGCGTCGGTTCCGGGTTTGATGTCCGCCCGCACCGTGTGGTCGGGCTGGATGAAGTCGAGCGCGATCTGTGCGTCGTGCTCGTCGGCCTGCTGCCCGTAGGGGAGGCGCACGGCGACGAATTCCGCGTCGTGCCCGCCGTGTCGAAGCTTCTCGACGGCGAGCTGAGCGAGGCGTCCGGCGAGCGTGCTGTCCTGACCGCCGCTGATGCCGAGCACCAGACCCTTCGCCGGCGTAGCGGCAAGATAGTCGGCGAGAAACTGTACTCGCGAATCGATCTCGCTCCGCGGATCGATGGAGGGCTTGACGCCGAGTTCTTCGATGATCCGATCGCGCAGGTTCGTCATTGCCGCCACATTAGCGTCACCGGAGCCGTGCTGCGAGACGACCGCGCGATACGGTGCGGGACGAGGCCACGCGCATGCACACGGCAGTGTCGTCGGCCGTCGAACACGGAGGCAGCAGGTGAACGGGATCCTCGTCGTATCCGCAACGAAGTCGGAGGCACTGCACGTTCCGGAACGGTACGACACGCTGATCACGGGCATAGGGAAGGTCACCGCGGCCGTTGCGGTGACGGCCGCGCTCGCGCGCTATCCGGAGGGCCGCAGACCGCTGGTCGTCAACATCGGAACCGCCGGCGCCCTGCGGAGTGCGCACGGCGGGCTCTACCTTCCTTCCACCGTCATCAACCACGACATCAGCAGCGAGGTGTTGCGCAGTCTCGGGCACCCGGTGGCCGACACGCTCACCTTCGAGGACGGAGACGGAACGATCCTCGCGACGGGGGATTCGTTCGTTTCCGACGCCGAGGTCCGCGATGCGCTGGCCGCCCGCGCGGACCTCGTCGACATGGAGGGCTTCGCGATCGCCTCCGCGTCGGCACACATGGGAGCGTCCTGCAGGCTCGTCAAGCACGTGAGCGATCACGCGGACGAAACGGCGATGGACTGGCCGAAGCAGATCGACAACAGCGCGCGGGTGCTCGCGGAATGGCTCGTGGACATGTACTGACGGCACCGCTGCCGTCGCGGGTCAGCGGTCGGCGGACTGCTCGACGAGAGTGACCCGGAGGTTGTCCGTCGCGAGCGTGAGCACATCTCCGTCCAGATGCCACCGCGGCCGAGCGGCGAAGAGTTTCTGCACCCACCGGTCGGCCTCGTCGAGCGGGGGCGGGCACGCCATCATCGTGGTGGCGAGGCCATCGGCTTGCACCACCCCGCCGGAGAAGTCCGCAGTGCCCATCATCCGGTTGCACCCTGCGTACGCGGCCACGCGTTCGCGAGCCGGGAAGGCGAGGGTGAACGGGCCCCCGCCCGGGATGGGAGTGCCGACGACCTCGGTGGATACGAAGTCGCGGCCCACGAGATCGGACGCCGAGGGTGCCGTTGCGCCGGTGTCGCACGCACAGAGCAGTCCGCCGAGGGTGAGGACGACGAACGCGCGGAGGGCACCGGTCATGGGGCTCACCGTACCCGGCGGGAACTACCGGTCGGCGGGACGCGCGACGCGTCGCGCGAGGTCGGCCCAGGACTGGGCGAGACGCTCGAGGGGATAACCGAGGTCGCGCCATTGATGGAGTACGAGAGACGCATCGAGCGGCGCCAGCAGGGCCTGGGCGAGGACCGGGAGGTCGCCGCCTGTTCCCGCCGCCCGTAGGAGGGTCTGCACGTGGGTGAGCGACACGGTGCGAGCCGGTGCGGAGAACCGCACTCCGCCGCCTGCGGCCTCGGCGGCCCGGAGCAGTTCACCCTGCACGTCGACGAGTGCGATGCGCGCTCGGCCGAAGGCGATGAGCCGGTCGACCGGATCCGCGCCCGGTCCGAGCGGTGGGGGACCGAAGAGAAATGCCTGCTGCAGTTCGCGCTCGCTGTGGTCGAGCAGCGCCTGCATGAGACCGGCGCGGGATCCGAAGCGCCGGAAGACCGTTCCCTTACCGACACCCGCTTTCGCTGCGACGGCGTCCATCGTGATCGCGTCGGCGCCGTGCTCGGCGACGAGCACGGACGCGGCGTCGAGCAGGCGTTTCCGGTTGCGAGCCGCGTCGCCGCGTTCTGCGGGGCCGTCGTCGACCAGCCACAGCGGGTGAGTGTTCACAAGGTCACATTCTACCGTCGCGGGAATGAAAGTGGACCGCGGTCCGTTTATGATTGCGGAATCAACCAACTCGATCGAAGGATGTACCTCATGGCTCAGACTCGAGTCCTCGCCCTCGTCGGAAGCCTCCGCTCCGCCGCTGTCACCCGCCAGCTCGCCGAGACCGCTGCCACTGTGGCCCCCGAGGGCGTCGAGGTGAGCATCCACGAAGGCCTCGCCGACGTGCCGTTCTACAACGAAGACCTCGACGGCGAGACCGTGCCCGCCGCTGCTGTCGCCCTCCGTGAGGCTGTCGCCGGCGTCGACGCGGTCCTGTTCCTGACCCCGGAATACAACGGATCGACCTCGGGTGTCCTCAAGAATGCGATCGACTGGCTCTCGCGCCCCTACGGCGCCGGTGCGCTGTCGGGCAAGCCGGTGGCCGTCGTCAGCGCGTCGCCGAGCGGCAACGCCGCGAAGTGGGCACTCGAGGACACTGTCAAGGCTGTCGGGATCGCCGGCGGCACGGTCGCCGAAGGGGCTTCCCTCTCGGTCGGCGGCACCTTCGGAAAGTTCGGCGACGCACACGCCAAGGAGCATGCCGAGACGGCCACCGAGATCGCCGGCGTCGTCGACGCGCTCGTGAATGCCACCAAGGAACTCGTCGAGGCCTGACGGACCCGAGGTCCGACAGACGTTCGCGTCGCCGCCCGCCGTCCACCCGGGTGCGACGCGACGACCGGCCCCCGGGGGGGGGGGGGCGGGGGGGGGGGGGGGGAGGGGGGGCGGGGCGGACGGGGAATGCCCGGACGACAGCCCACCGTTGGGAGGACGACCCATGGCATCCGAGACCGCCGACGCGGGCACGGCTCCGCCCGGCCTGCACGAACACTCCGTCACCTTCAGGGTCGACGGCACCGAACGACACTGCACCGTCGATGCCGGCACCACCGTGCTCGACGCCCTCCGCGACCGCCTCGGCGTCACCTCGCCCAAGAAGGGATGTGACCTCGGCCAGTGTGGCTCGTGCACCGTCCTTCTCGACGGACGGCGCAGGGTCACGTGCCTTGCGCTCGCCGTCGCACACGACGGTGCCGAGATCGTCACCGCGGCGGGCTTGGCCGCCGACGGACCGCACCCCCTGCAAGAGCGCTTCCTCGAGCGGGACGCCTTCCAGTGCGGGTACTGCACGCCCGGGCAGATCTGCTCGGCGATCGGCATGCTCGACGAATACGCCCAGGGCGACCCGAGCCATGTCACGGAAGAACTCGGCGTCAGGCCCGACCTCGACGACGACGAGATCCGGGAGCGCATGAGCGGCAACCTGTGCCGTTGTGCCGCCTACCCCAACATCGTCGACGCGATCAGGGATGTCGCAGAGCAGGATGTCGCAGGGCAGGAGGCGACCGAATGAGGCCCCTTCGCTACGAACGACCGGCCGACGCCGCGACGGCGGTCGCGACCGTGCACGACAACCCGGACGCGGTGTTCCTCGCATCCGGCACCAATCTCGTCGACCACCTCAAGATCGGCGTCGCCACTCCGGGAATGCTGGTCGACATCTCGCACCTGCCGCTCGACTCGGTGGAGAGCACCGCGGACGGAGGCCTCCGGATCGGCGCGAACGTGCGCAACAGCACGCTTGCCGTGCACCCCGACGTGCGCCGCAACTATCCGATGCTCACGCGTGCACTCCTGTCGGGAGCGTCTCCGCAACTGCGGAACGCAGCTACCACCGGCGGGAATCTCCTGCAGCGCACCCGGTGCGTGTACTTCCGCGACGTGTCCACACCGTGCAACAAGCGTGAACCGGGCAGCGGGTGCTCGGCGCTGGGCGGATACACCCGCTACCACGCGGTGCTCGGCGCATCGGAGGACTGCGTTGCGACACACCCGTCGGATATGGCGGTGGCCATGCTCGCCCTCGATGCGGAGGTTCTCGTTCTGGGCCCGGACGGGGAGTGCACCGTTCCGCTCGAAGAGTTCTATCGTCTGCCGGGCGACCGGCCCGACCTCGATACCACCCTCGACCGCGACGAACTCGTTGTCGGCGTGCATCTTCCGCCGCCGCAGACCACCGTGGCGACGTATCGCAAGGTCCGCGACCGCGCGTCCTACGCGTTCGCCCTGGTCTCGGTCGCTGCCGAACTGACCGTCTCGGGCGGCACGATCACCGGGTGCCGCATCGCCTTCGGCGGGGTCGCGCACCGGCCGTGGCGCGCACACCGCACCGAAGCGGCTCTTCTCGGAGAGCGCCCGGGGGAGGACCTGTTCGCGCGGGCGGCCGATGCGGAACTGGTCGATGCCCGGGCCCTCGACGGCAACGCGTTCAAGATCCCCCTGCTGCGCCGCACGCTCGCCGCCGTGCTGCGCGACCTCGCCGGATTCCACGACGAAGGGGTATCCGCATGACACACAGCGCCACCCGTGCCGTCGGCACATCCACCACCCGGGTCGACGGGCCGCAGAAGGTCGCCGGCACCGCGCCCTACTCCTACGAGCACCCCGTACCCGATCCCGCCTATCTGGTGCCGCTGGTGTCGACGATCGCGCGGGGGACGGTGGACCGCATCGACACCGCTGCCGCCGAGGCGGTCCCCGGTGTCATCACGGTGCTCACCCCGTGGAACGCACCCCGCCTCACCGACGAGGCCGAGGGTGAATACGTCGTGCTGCAGAACCCCGACGTGCTTTTTCGGGGTCAGCTCATCGGTGCGGTCGTGGCCGAGAGTCCGGAAGCCGCGCGGTACGCGTGCGAGCTGCTGTCGGTGGAGTACACGAGCACCGATCACGACGCCCGTTTCCGGCCCGACCACCCCGACGCCTACAAGCCGGAGACGGCCAACGGGGGATATCCGCCCGACTCCGAGCGGGGTGACGCGGACGGGGCGATCGCCGCTGCCGACGTGGTGATCGACGAGTGGTACTTCACCCCCGAAGAGCACAACAACCCGCTCGAACCTCATACGGTCGTCGCGCTCTGGGACGGGGAAACCCTCACCCTCTATACCTCCACGCAGCATCCGCACGGGGTCGTCTCGGCACTCGCACCGGCCCTCGGCCTCGACTCCTCGACCATGCGGGTGGTCTGCCCGTACATCGGGGGCGGCTTCGGATCGAAGGGCGGACCCCACGCGCACGACGTGCTCGGTGCGCTCGCCGCCAAGGCGGTGCCCGGCCGCGCGGTGAAGTTCGCCGTCTCCCGGCACGACATGTTCGGGTATGTCGGGTACCGCTCGCCGACGGCCTCGCGCGTCCGGCTCGCAGCCCGCAGCGACGGCCGGCTCACCGGCATCGTGCACGAGGCCTACGTCCAGAGTTCCCATGTCACCGAGTTCGTCGAGCAGGCCGCCGTGCCGCTGCGGAATCTGTACGACGCGGCGAACGTGCGCACGTCCCATCGGGCGATCCCCCTCGATGTGCCGGCACCGTTCTGGATGCGGGCGCCCGGTGAAGCACCCGGCATGTTCGCCGGCGAGGTGGCGATGGACGAACTCGCGGTGGTATGCGGGATCGACCCCGTCGAACTGCGCATTCGCAACGAACCGGAGTCCGACCCCGAGACCGGGAAACCGTGGTCGTCGCGCCGGCTCGTCGAATGCCTCCGCGAAGGCGCGGAGCGATTCGGCTGGGATCCGTCCGATCGGTCGCCGGGAACACGCAGCGACGGGCGGTGGCTCACCGGCACCGGTGTCGCGGTCGCGACCTACCCCCACATGGTCAAGCCCGGTTCGACAGCCTCGATCGGGTACCGCGGAAACGGACGGTTCCAGGTCCGGATCGGGGCGGCGGACCTCGGCACGGGTGCGTGGACCGCGCTGACCCTCATCGCGGCGGACGCGCTGGATGTGGCCGCGGAACAGATCGACCTCGAACTCGGCGACAGCGCGCTGCCCTTCGGGACCGTCGCGGGCGGTTCCTCGGGCACGTCGTCGTGGGGCAACGCCATCGTGGCGGCGGCCGGAACGTTCCGGACCCGATTCGGGGACTCTCCGGAGCCGGGAGACGAGGCGTCCGCGACAGCGGGCGAGAACGCCGACCTCGAGAGCTACACCGCCGCCTCGTTCGGTGCGCACTTCGTCGAAGTCCGAGTCGATCGCGACACCGGTGAGATCCGGGTGCCGCGCATGTTCGGCATGTTCTCGGTCGGACGCGTCGTCAATCCGCGCACCGCCCGTTCGCAGTTCATCGGCGGCATGTCGTTCGGTATCTCCATGGCACTGTTCGAGGAGAGCATTCGCGACCCGCGGTTCGGGCACGTGCTCAACCACGATCTCGCGGAATACCACGTACCGACGCACTCGGACATCCGCAACGTGGACGCCGCATGGCTCGACGAAGACGACTTCCACGCCACGGCCGTGGGATCACGAGGCATCGGAGAGATCGGCATCGTCGGCAGCGCGGCAGCGGTCGTGAACGCGCTGTGGCATGCGACCGGGGTGCGGGTGCGGAGCCTGCCCGCCCGGCTCGACGACCTGCTGCCCGCACTGCCGTAACGGGCGCGCCACCGGCACCCCGCGAGGGTGTCGGTGGGTGGCGTCACACTGTGCTCGGGGCCATGGTCGGCGCGCCCCGCCGCGACACGCCGTACGGGCCCCTGAACGTGCATGTCGGCGAGGTGCGACCTGGGAATATCACACCTGTAACTCACAAGATCCTGGGTTCTGTGTATCTGTCGGACACAAGGTGTAGTGTCTAGACCGCTGGATGGCCTACGGGTCGCCGGTCTCTCGGGGAAGTGAGATCGGGCGGATTCGGTGGGCATTCGAGCACCGCGCAGCAGTCAGTCGTCAGGCCGTCACGGCCATCGTGAACTAAGGGGCACCCATGAACATCACCGTCTACACAAAGCCTGCCTGCGTCCAGTGCAATGCCACCTACCGTGCCCTCGACAAGGCCGGCATCGAGTACGACGTCGTCGACATCACCGAGAACCCGGAAGCCCGCGACTACGTGATGGCGCTGGGCTACCTCCAGGCTCCCGTCGTCGTCGCCGGTGACGATCACTGGGCCGGCTTCCGTCCCGATCGCATCAAGGCGCTCACGGTCGCAGCCTGAGTGTTCGTGTCGTCCGCTTCCGCGGACCGGTCGCAGTCCGCTGCGGCAGTAGTTCTTTGCCCGACCGAGCCGGTCTTCGCAATCGATTGAAGAGTGGTGAACACCGATGACCTCGCAGGGTCCGTCCCCGGGTACGTCGCTGGTGTACTTCTCGAGTACATCGGAGAACACCCACCGGTTCGTGCAGAAGCTCGGGATCCCGGCGACGCGGATCCCGCTGCACGACCGTGAGGGCACCTTCGAAGTGCACGAGCCGTACGTGTTGGTGGTGCCCACCTACGGCGGCGGGACCACCGCCACCGGGCGCGACACGCACTACGTCCCCAAGCAGGTCGTCCGATTCCTCAACAACGAGCACAACCGGGGTCTGATCCGGGGTGTGATCGCGGCAGGGAACACCAACTTCGGGGAGTCGTACTGTTTCGCGGGCGACATCGTGGCGCGCAAGTGCCGGGTCCCTTACCTGTATCGATTCGAGCTGATGGGCACCGCCGACGATGTCGAGCGTGTCCGTGCCGGGCTCGCCCACTTCTGGGAGTCGGAGCTGCAAACCGCATAGGCCGCACCGCCGCGCCCCGAAATTCATGGGGCACATCGTCATTCGTATCCAATTCGACGCGCGTCGCACACGTGACAGCGCGGCCACGTTCCTTTATTCGATAGGTGGGGACAGCACTGTGACCATTACCGATCCCGATCCCGTCAAGAGCCCGAAGCTGGACGAGTCGCTCAAGGGCCTCGACTACCACGCGCTCAACGCCATGTTGAACCTGTACGGCCCCAACGGTGAGATCCAGTTCGACAAGGATGTCGCCGCTGCGCGCCAGTACTTCCTGCAGCACGTCAACCAGAACACCGTGTTCTTCCACAACCTCGACGAGAAGCTGGATTACCTCATCGAGGAGAACTACTACGAGCCCGAGGTACTCGACAAGTACTCCCGCTCGTTCGTCAAGACGCTGTTCCAGCACGCCTACGCGCAGAAGTTCCGTTTCCCCACGTTCCTCGGGGCGTTCAAGTACTACACGTCGTACACCCTCAAGACGTTCGACGGGAAGCGCTACCTCGAGCGGTTCGAAGATCGCGTGTGCATGGTGGCGCTGACTCTCGCCGACGGCGACGAGATCCTTGCGACGCACCTGGTGGACGAGATCATCTCCGGCCGCTTCCAGCCCGCCACCCCGACCTTCCTGAACTCCGGTAAGAAGCAGCGCGGCGAACCGGTCTCATGCTTCCTGCTCCGCATCGAGGACAACATGGAGTCGATTGGACGCGCGATCAACTCCGCCCTGCAGCTGTCCAAGCGCGGAGGTGGTGTTGCCCTGCTGCTGACCAACATTCGCGAGCACGGCGCGCCGATCAAGAAGATCGAGAACCAGTCCTCCGGCGTCATCCCCATCATGAAGCTGCTCGAGGATTCCTTCTCGTACGCCAACCAGCTCGGTGCGCGGCAGGGTGCGGGCGCGGTCTATCTGCACGCCCACCACCCCGACATCTACCGGTTCCTCGACACCAAGCGTGAGAACGCCGACGAGAAGATCCGGATCAAGACGCTCTCGCTGGGGGTCGTGATTCCGGACATCACGTTCGAGCTGGCGAAGAAGAACGACGACATGTACCTGTTCTCGCCGTACGACGTCGAGCGCATCTACGGCAAGCCGTTCGCCGACATCGACGTCACCGAGAAGTACTACGAGATGGTCGACGACAAGCGCATCCGCAAGTCGAAGATCAAGGCGCGTGAGTTCTTCCAGACGGTCGCCGAATTGCAGTTCGAGTCCGGCTACCCGTACATCATGTTCGAGGACACGGTGAACCGCGCGAACCCGATCGCCGGCAAGATCACCCACTCGAACCTGTGCTCGGAGATCCTGCAGGTGTCCACGCCCTCGACGTACAACGACGACCTGTCCTACAGCCACGTCGGCAAGGACATCTCGTGCAACCTCGGTTCGCTCAACATCGCGAAGACGATGGACTCGCCCGACTTCGCGCAGACCATCGAGGTCGCCATCCGGGGTCTGACCGCCGTGTCCGACCAGACGCACATCAATTCGGTTCCGTCGATCGAGCAGGGCAACAACGATTCCCATGCCATCGGCCTCGGTCAGATGAACCTGCATGGCTACCTCGCGCGCGAGCGGATCTACTACGGCTCCGACGAGGGCATCGACTTCACGAACATCTACTTCTACACGGTGCTGTTCCACGCGCTGCGTGCGTCGAACAAGCTCGCCATCGAGCGGGGCTCGCACTTCAAGGGATTCCCGGAGTCGAAGTACGCGTCGGGCGAGTTCTTCGACAAGTACACCGACCGGACCTGGGAGCCGGCGACCGAGCGGGTGCGGCAGTTGTTCGCCGAGTCGGGCGTGGAGATCCCCACGCAGGACGACTGGCGTGAGCTGAAGGCGTCGGTGCAGCAGCACGGCATCTACAACCAGAACCTCCAGGCCGTCCCGCCGACGGGTTCGATCTCGTACATCAACAACTCCACCAGTTCGATCCACCCGGTGGCGTCGAAGATCGAGATCCGCAAGGAAGGCAAGATCGGCCGCGTCTACTACCCGGCTCCCTACCTGACCAACGACAACCTGGAGTACTTCCAGGATGCCTACGAAATCGGGTACGAGAAGATCGTCGACACCTACGCCGCGGCGACCCAGCACGTCGATCAGGGCCTGTCGCTCACCTTGTTCTTCAAGGACACGGCATCCACCCGCGACGTGAACCGGGCGCAGATCTACGCGTGGCGCAAGGGCATCAAGACGCTGTACTACATCCGCCTGCGGCAGATGGCGCTCGAGGGCACCGAGGTCGAGGGTTGCGTCTCCTGCATGCTGTGATCCGACGTCCACGACACCCGTTGCACACGAACACCGATCAGGTAGGTAACCGATGACCTCAGCACCGCACGCGCACTCGCCGGCGGACGGCCTGCGCGTCAAGCTCATCGATCGCGTCTCCGCGATCAACTGGAACCGCGTTCCCGACGAGAAGGACGCCGAGGTGTGGGATCGCCTCACCGGCAACTTCTGGCTTCCGGAGAAGGTGCCGGTGTCCAACGACATCCCGTCGTGGGGAACGCTCAACGCATACGAGCAGCAGCTCACGATGCGGGTGTTCACGGGACTGACCCTGCTCGACACCATCCAGGGCACGGTGGGCGCTGTCTCGCTGATTCCCGACGCGGTCACTCCCCACGAGGAAGCTGTCCTCACGAACATCGCGTTCATGGAGTCGGTACACGCGAAGTCGTACTCGAACATCTTCTCGACCCTGTGCTCGACGCGTGAGATCGACGACGCGTTCCGGTGGTCGGAGGACAACGTGAACCTTCAGCGCAAGGCGCAGATCGTCCTGGACTACTACAAGGGCGACAACCCGCTCAAGCGCAAGGCCGCCTCGACGCTGCTCGAGTCGTTCCTCTTCTACTCGGGCTTCTACCTGCCGATGTACTGGTCGTCGCGGGCGAAGCTGACCAACACGGCCGACATGATCCGCCTGATCATCCGTGACGAGGCCGTGCACGGCTACTACATCGGCTACAAGTACCAGAAGGGCCTCGAGAAGATCACTCAGGCCGAGCGCGACGACCTCAAGGATTGGGTCTTTGAGCTGCTCTTCGAGCTCTACGACAACGAAACCCAGTACACCGCAGACCTGTACGACGAGGCAGGCCTGACCGAGGACGTCAAGAAGTTCCTCCGGTACAACGCCAACAAGGCGCTGATGAACCTCGGGTACGAGGCGCTGTTCCCGAAGGACGAGACCGACGTGAACCCGGCTATCCTGTCGGCGCTCTCGCCGAATGCCGACGAGAACCACGACTTCTTCTCGGGTTCGGGTAGCTCCTACGTCATCGGCAAGGCTGTCGTCACCGAGGACGACGACTGGGACTTCTGACCGGATCCCTCACAGTCGGTCCCGGCGGCCGGGTGCCACGCACACAGTGCGGCGGCACCTGGCCGCCGGGCTTTCGTGGCGTCAGGGGCGGCGGAACCATGCTTCGGGGCGGCCCGCGAGAGCTTTGCCGAGCCGTAGCCGCGAGGTGTCGGTCAGCGGTTCGGGGAGAGAGTCGGGGGAGAACCACCCGACCTCGAGATTCTCGTCGTCGGCCACCCGGGCACTGCCACCCACGGCGCGCATGAGAAATGCCACATCGAGATACTGCGCTTCGTCACCGTTCGGATAGACGATCGGAGCGGTGACGTCGACGCTCGTGAGCCGGACGACTTCCGCGTCGACGCCCGTTTCCTCGTGCACTTCCCGGATCGCCGCTGCCGCAGGTTCTTCGCCTGGCTCGAGGATGCCCGAGACGACGGCCCATTTTCCGTTGTCCGCGCGGCGGGTGAGCAACACCCGGTGATCGTCGTCGACGACGACGGCGCTCACTCCGGGCAGCCACAGCGGTGCTGTGCCGACCTGGGCGCGGAGTCGGAGAACGAAGTCGGGGACCGGCATCGCGTATTCCTCTTCTATCCGGAGTAACCGTTGAGACCCACGCCGAGGTCCTCGAGGATCGCGCGCGCTGCGACGGGACCGGGTGTGGACCACACCTCGTCGGCTACGGAGAACAACCGGTTGTCGGTGACCGCGCCGAGGTCGAGCCACGGATCGGTGCGCATGATCTCGGTGCCGCGCTCGAGTCCGTCTTCGCCGTCGAATCGGACGAAGATCACATCGCCGTCCGCTGCCGCTGGATCGTCCGCGGCGAAAGCTTCGGTCGGGCGGTTGTCGACGACCCCGAACCGCTGTGCCGGCGGCCGTGCGGCGCCGAGATCTCCGACGACCTGTCCGGCGAACGACGCCGTGCCCTCTATCTCTCCACCGTCGGCGGTGAACCGCACGATCGAGGCCTGAGTCTGGGACGACACCAGTTCGCGTCCGAGGGCGGCAGCCTCGGCGGCGTAGGTGTCGAGTACCGCCTGCGCGGCGGCGTTGCGTCCCAGGGCTTCGCCGACGCGGAGGAACTGATCCCGCCAGAACACGGGATCGGAACCGACCAGCACGGTGGGGGCCACCGCGGACACCGATCGGTAGACGCTCTCGTCGGCCGCCGACCCCAGGATCAGATCGGGGCGGGCCTGCTCGATCGCGGCGACATCGGGCGCGCCCTCCGGCCCGACGGTGGGCAACTCGGAGATGCCGGTGCCGAGATACTCCGGCCTTCCGTCGGCGTCGACGGTGGCGCCCACGACACGCTCCCACAAGCCGAGTGCGCACACGGCGTCGAGCGCTGCCTCGTCGAGCACGACGATGCGCTGCGCGTCGGCCGGAACCTCGGTGACCCCGGCGGTGTGGACCATCCGCCGTGTGCCGGTCGGCGGAACGCCCGCATCCAGAGGAGACGGAAGGGCGCACGCGGTGCTGGTGTCACGGTCGATGCCGACCACGGATGCGCCGGCGATGCGGGTGGTCGTGCGCACGATGGTCGAGGCGTCGTCGTCGGCGGGGGTGGAACAACTCGCCAGTACGGTCGACGTCGCGGCAGCGATCGCGAGGGACGCGACGACTGCGCGGGACCGGTGCACAGCTAACACTTCAGACCACTCCTGACGGACGGGCTCGAACCAGGGGACGGCTCAGGCTATCTCGTGTGGCACACGCCGCCGACAGTGTCCCGCAAGCTCGTTGGGACCCGTTCCTGTGATCCGCAGCACAGGCTCTGCGGTGAGTCCCGGGCTCCATGCCAGGTAGCGTGGCGGCGAATACGACAGCGAGTAGGACCCGGCGGGCGACCGGTTTGCGGAGGGTCTACGATTCGATGAGCGCAAGCCAGAGAACGTTCGCCTCCAGCCCGAGGCCGAGCGCGCATTCAGGAGGATTAGTGACTGCCGTAGCGCCCCAGCCAGTCCCAGAGTTAGCGGTAGCGAGGCCATACCCGCCGCGGCAGGGACCCAAGGGTTCGTTCATCTACAAGATGATCACGACAACAGACCCCAAGATGCTTGGGCTCATGTACCTGGTCACCTCGTTCGCGTACTTCCTCATCGGTGGCCTGATGGCCCTGCTGATGCGTACAGAGCTCGCGGTTCCCGGTCTTCAGTTCTTGTCGAACGAACAGTTCAACCAGCTGTTCACCATGCACGGCACGATCATGCTGCTGATGTATGCGACGCCCGTGGTGTTCGCCTTCGCGAACTACATCCTGCCGTTGCAGATCGGCGCGCCCGACGTGGCGTTCCCGCGTCTGAACGCGTTCAGCTACTGGCTGTACCTGTTCGGCGCGACGATCGTCATGCTCGGCTTCGTGACCCCCGGTGGTGCCGCCGACTTCGGCTGGACCGCGTACACCCCGCTCACCAGTGAGCTGCATTCCCCGGGTGTCGGCGCGGACTTCTGGATTCTCGGTCTCGGTGTCATGGGCCTGGGCACCATCCTCGGCGCGGTCAACTTCATCACCACCGTCGTGTGCATGCGCGCTCCCGGTATGACGATGTTCCGGATGCCGATCTTCACGTGGAACATCCTGATCACCGCCCTGCTGATCCTGCTCGTGTTCCCGCTGCTGACCGCTGCGTTCTTCGGGCTGTTCGTCGACCGTCATCTCGGTGGCCACATCTACGACCCGGCTACCGGCGGTGTGCTCCTCTGGCAGCACCTGTTCTGGTTCTTCGGTCACCCCGAGGTGTACGTCATCGCGCTGCCGTTCTTCGGCATCGTCTCGGAGATCTTCCCGGTCTTCAGCCGTAAGCCGATCTTCGGTTACACCGGCCTGGTCTACGCGACGATCGCCATCGCGGCGCTGTCGATCGCGGTGTGGGCGCACCACATGTACGCCACCGGCGCCGTGCTGCTTCCGTACTTCTCGTTCATGACGTTCCTGATCGCCGTCCCGACGGGCGTGAAGTTCTTCAACTGGATCGGCACGCTGTGGAAGGGGCAATTGACCTTCGAGACACCGATGTTGTTCTCGGTCGGCTTCATCATCACGTTCCTCTTCGGTGGCCTGACCGGCGTCATCCTCGCGAGCCCGCCGCTCGACTTCCACCTGCACGACTCGTACTTCGTCGTGGCGCACTTCCACTACGTGCTCTTCGGCACCATCGTGTTCGCCACGTACGCCGGCATCTACTTCTGGTTCCCGAAGATGACGGGCCGCATGCTCGACGAGGGTCTCGGCAAGTGGCACTTCTGGCTGACCTTCGTGGGCTTCCACACCACCTTCCTGGTGCAGCACTGGCTCGGTAACGAGGGCATGCCGCGTCGCTACGCGGACTACCTGCCGTCGGACGGGTTCACCACGCTCAACACGATCTCGACCATCGGTGCGTTCGTGCTCGGTGCTTCGACCCTGCCGTTCCTGTGGAACGTGTTCAAGAGCTACCGTTACGGCCAGGTCGTCACGGTCGACGACCCGTGGGGCTTCGGTAACTCGCTCGAGTGGGCCACCTCCTGCCCGCCGCCGCGGCACAACTTCACCGAGTTGCCGCGCATCCGGTCGGAGCGCCCCGCGTTCGAACTGCACTACCCGCACATGGTCGAGAAGATGCGCGCCGAGGCGCACGTCGGACCGGGTAGCCACAAGCACAGCGTGAACGTGCTCGAAGGCGCCGACCGTACCCCCGGCGACGTCCCGCGCTCCTGATCGACCCGCTCTACGCACCGAAGCCCCGCCCGTCTCCACGGGCGGGGCTTCGGCCGTTCCGGGCCCGTACCCCGACGCGGAGCCGACCGCTCGAACTGCGACAATGGATAGGCACGTGCTGCGTCCGCACGTGCCTCGACGACAATGATCGGAGACGTTGTGGCGTCTGACAGCACGGTGCTCGTGACCGTGACCGGACCGGACCATCCCGGCGTGACCTCGGAGCTGTTCGCAGCGCTGACGAGGTATGACGTCGACCTGCTCGACGTCGAGCAGGTCGTGATCCGCGGGCAGTTGACGCTCGGCGTCCTCGTGGTCTGCCCCCGCGATGTCGAGGCGTTGCAGGACGAGGTCTCGTCGGCCATGGCCGCCATCGGCATGCGCGCCGAAGTGCAGATCGGCGTGGCGCCCGGCAGCGGCCACCCGGTGTCCACCCACGCCGTCGTCGTGCTGGGCAGCCCGTTGAGTGCGCGCGCGTTGCGGTCGGTGGGACGCACGCTTGCCGCACAGGGCGCCAACATCGATTCCATCCGCGGCATCGCCGACTATCCCGTCACCGGACTGGAACTGATGGTCACCGCACCGGACACCGATTCGGATGCCGACTCCCGTTTGCGCAAGGCCCTCGCGGAACTCGCCGCCGGTATCGACGTGGACATCGCGGTGGAACGCGCCGGTCTCGCCCGTCGCGCGAAGCGTCTGATCGTCTTCGACGTGGACTCGACTCTGGTGCAGGGCGAGGTCATCGAGATGCTCGCTGCGCACGCGGGCGTCGAGGACAAGGTCCGCGAAGTCACCGAAGCCGCGATGCGGGGCGAGATCGATTTCGCGCAGTCGCTCGAACAACGCGTCGCCACACTCGCCGGCCTGCCCGCCAGTGTCATCGACGAAGTCGCCGATCAGATCGAACTCACCCCCGGCGCGCGCACCACCATCCGGACGCTGCGTCGGCTCGGGTTCCGCTGCGGCGTCGTCTCGGGCGGTTTCCGCCAGGTCATCGAAGGCCTCGCTCACGACCTCGAACTCGACTTCGTGCGCGCGAACACTCTCGAAATCGTCGACGGAAGGCTCACGGGCCGCGTTGTCGGCGACATCGTCGACCGTGCCGCAAAGGCGCACGCGCTCCGGGAATTCGCCGCCGAGGCGGGTGTGCCCATCGAGCAGACCGTGGCCGTCGGCGACGGTGCCAACGACATCGACATGCTCGGTGCCGCAGGGCTGGGTATCGCGTTCAACGCGAAGCCCGCGCTGCGCGAGGTCGCCGACACCGCGTTGTCCTACCCGTATCTGGACGCCGTGCTCTTCGTCCTCGGTGTCACGCGGGACGAGGTGGAAGCCGCCGACCGGGTCGACGGAACGTTGCGACGGGTACCGCTCGATCGTGGTGCCTGAACCCCATCCGATCTTCACCGACCCCGGGTTCGCGCAGCGGCACGCCGTGCTCGCCCGGGGTTACGGAGACCGGCCCGACCCGGACGACCCGGCGTCGGTGCTGGCGATGCCGATCGTTCTCCACATCCCGAAATCCGATCCGCCCGACCGGAGTTCGCTGCTCGAGGCCGCCGCAATCGCCACCGTCACACTGTGCCTGGATCCGCGGGTCGGGCCGGGCCCGGACGGAGAGCCCGGACCGTGGCAGGAACCGTTCCTCGCGTGGAACGACGCCCGGATCCGCAAGGTCAGCCGTCGTGCCCGCGGCGCGCAATGGCGTGCCGCGCAGGAGGTCCCCGGTGTCACCGTCGACCACGCCGGCGCCCAGGCGCGGGCACTGGTCCCCGGTCCGGTAGGAGCCCTCGACCCGAGGATCTCCCGGTTGCAGATCGGCGGCACCGATGTCCCGCCCGACAGTCCGCCCTCCCCGCCCGCCGGTGTTCCGGTGCTGTGGGTCGACGGAACTCTCGGTATGACGGTGGGCAAGGCCGCCGCACAGGTCGGTCACGCCTCGATGCTGCTCGCCGGCGCGATGCCGCTCGAGTCCGCGCGCCAGTGGGCGGCCGCGGGTTATCCCTGTGCCGTCCGTGAGGCGACCCCCGCGCGATGGCGCGAACTGCTCGCGCACGTCGAGAACGGATCTGCCGTCGCGGTGAAGGACGCCGGGTTCACCGAAGTCGCGCCCGGGTCGGTCACCGTCGTCGCACTGGCAGAGTGACCGTCGCGACGACAGCGACGCCGCACCGCGTCATCCCGGCGTGGACCCGTGGTGGTCGGAGCCGGAGTGCGTTGGGTCCGTGGGTATTTCGTCTCGCAGTGCGGTTCGGAACACCAGTACGGCCGGACCGGGCAGCGTAAACTCGGTGCCCACCGGGTGAGGCGCATCGTCGACGGGTGAGCCGTCGACAGTGCTCGAGTCGAAGACACACATGATGTCGCCGCGATACCACTCCGGCCCACCCAGCGTCAGGGTCGCGGCGCCCCCGGCGTGCAGAACGAACAGACCACTGCTGTCGGGGAGCCGTATCCCCGCGCGGGTGGTGGTGCCCAGCCCCGATCCGTCGACCCACCCTTGAAGGGTGCGGCGGCTCTCGTCGTGCCAGCCCGCGTAGTCGAGTTCGGTGCCGTCGATCCCGAACCACACCAGGTCGGGGTGGCCGTCGGTCCTCGCCCGCCCGTCGAAGAACCGTCGCCGCCGTAGCACCGGCACGACGTTCCGGAGCCGGAGAAGCCCGCGCACGTACGCGAGCCGGTCGAGGTCGGCGTCTTCCCAGTCCAACGGCCACGCGTCGGGTACCGGTACATCCTCCGGAACGCAGTACGCGTTGTTGTTGCCGTGCTGGGTGTGACCGAGTTCGTCCCCTGCGAGCAGCATCGGTGTCCCGGTCGAGAGCAGCAGCGTCGCGAGCAGCGCGCGGACGTGCCGGTCGCGCGCGGCGACGATCTCCACGTCGTCGGTGGGACCTTCCACCCCGTGGTCGACCGATTCGTTGTGGTCGGAGCCGTCGCGGCCGTCCTCACCGTTCGCCTCGTTGCGCTTGTGCCGGTACGACACGAGGTCGGTGAGCGTGAATCCGTCGTGCGCGGTGATGTAGTTGACCGACATCGCGGGCTGCCGCTGATCCCGCCGGAACAGATCCTCCGAGCCGGTGAGCCTCGAGGCGAGTTCGCGCACACCCGAGTGCCCCGCCCAGAAGCGGCGCGCCGTGTCGCGGTACTTGTCGTTCCATTCGGCCCACTGCACACCGAAGCGTCCCAACTGGTAACCGTGCCCGGTCGCGTCCCACGGCTCGGCGATGAGTTTGAGGTCGGTGAGCACCGGGTCGGTGGTGATCGCGGTGAGCAGAGCCCCGCGCGGGTCGAACGCACCACCGCGCGGCCGCGCCAGCGCGCTCGCGAGGTCGAACCGGAACCCGTCCACACCCATCTCCTGCGCCCAGTACCGCAGGCTGTCGCACACCATCCGGACGGCGATGGGGGAGGAACCGTCGATCGTGTTGCCGCAGCCGGTGAGGTCGATGTCGTGACCGTGGTGGTCGAGCAGGTAGTAACCGGGCGCGTCGAGGCCGCGCCACGACAGGTTCGGTCCCGCCACCGACCATTCGCACGTGTGGTTGTAGACGACATCGAGAACGACTTCGAGTCCGGCGCTGTGCAGCGCGCGGACCATCGTGCGGAACTCGGCGATCTCCTCACCCGGTGTCGCGGCGTAGGCGGGGTGCGGAGCGAAGTACGACGCGGTCGAATACCCCCAGTGATTGCGCATCCCGCGCGCCCGGACCGGGGGTTCGGTGAGAAAAGCCTGGACCGGCAGGAGTTCGACGGTGGTCACTCCGAGCTGCACGAGATGGTCGATCACCGCCGGGTGGCAGAGCCCGAGGTAGGTGCCGCGCAGATGCGGGGGTACCTGCGGATGGTGCGCGGTGTACGAACCCACGTGCAGTTCGTAGACGACGGTGTTCTCCCACGGTATGTCCGGCCGCTGCGGGGTGTCGGCGTCGGAGGCCGTCACCACCGACAGCGGCGTGTGCCCGAGTGAGTCCACAGTCGACATCGCGTCGAACGGTCCGCCGTCGTACGCCAGCAGCCTGGCTGCGTCACCCATCTCGCCCGTGATCTGTCGTCCCCACGGATCGAGAAGGATCTTGTGCGGATTGGTGCGCAGGCCGTGGCGCGGATCCCACCGCCCGTGCGCGCGATAGCCGTACCGTTGCCCCGCGCCGACACAGGGGACCACGCCGTGCCACACGCCGTAGGTGAAATCGGGGAGGTCGATGCGCTGTTCGTGCCCGTCCTCGCCGACGAGACACACCTGGACGCGGTCGCTGTGCGGGGCGTGCACGGCGAACCGGGTACCGCAACCGACAACCGTCGCGCCGAGGGGGAACGGCGACCGGTCGTGCAGGGCGGCGGACGGGACGGATTCCGAGGAGGGTGACGACACAGGGATGATCCTGCCGCGTGTCGCGCCCGGACGTAAGACAAGATGGACGCGTGGCACAACCTGATCCCGATTTGCTCATCGAATTCGAAGACGTTCTGGTGCGGCGTGGAGGCAACGTCCTCGTCGGACCCGTGACCTGGAAGGTGGAACTCGACGAACGCTGGGTGGTGCTCGGCCCCAACGGCGCGGGCAAGACGACGCTGCTGCGCATCGCGGCGGCCGAGACGTTCCCCACGTCCGGAACGGCACACGTGCTCGGCGAAACGTTCGGCCGGACCGACCTGTCCGAACTGCGGACCCGCATCGGCCTGTCGTCGGCGGCGCTCGCGAACCGCGTGCCGTTCGACGAGAAAGTCCTCGATCTGGTGATCTCCGCCGGATACGGCGTACTCGGCCGATGGCGCGAGCGCTACGACGACATGGACACCGAGCGCGCGATCGAGATGCTCGAGAGCCTCGGCGCCGAACACCTCGCCGACCGCTCGTACGGAACGCTGTCGGAGGGCGAGCGCAAACGCGTGCTCATCGCCCGCGCGCTCATGACCGATCCCGAACTGCTGCTGCTCGACGAACCCGCGGCCGGCCTGGACCTGGGTGGCCGCGAGGAACTCGTCGCGCGGCTCGGCGTGCTGGCCGCCGACCCGGATGCCCCGGCCACCGTCCTCATCACGCACCACGTCGAGGAGATCCCGCCCGGTTTCACCCACGCGTTGCTCCTCAAGGAGGGCACGGTCGTCGCGCAGGGTCTGCTCGACGACGTCATCACCGGGGAGAACCTCAGCGAAGCGTTCAGCCAGGCCATCACGCTGGAACAGGCCGACGGCCGGTTCTTCGCACGCCGTACCCGGGAGCCGGGACGCCACCGTCGCGGGTGACACGACGGGCGCCCGGCATGGCGTGCGTCACGTGATCCGATAGTTTGAGGCCATGTCCCACGATCGCTCGGTGAGCTCCTTCGACCCCGCCGCGGTGCCGATCCGCGGTGCTTCCACAGTGATGCTGGTACGCGACTCCGCACGGGGAGTGGAGGTGTTCCTCCAACAGCGCGTGGTCGGCATGGACTTCGCCGGAGGGATGACCGTGTTCCCCGGCGGCGGGGTCGATCCGTCCGATACCGACGCGTCGGTGCGGTGGTCCGGTCCGGACGTCGCATGGTGGGCGGAGCGGTTCGCCACCGACGAGGCGACAGCGCGCGCACTGGTACTGGCGGCCGTGCGGGAAACGTTCGAGGAATGCGGTGTCCTGCTGGCCGGACCGGACCCCGACACGCTCGTCGCCGACACTGCCGTCTACGCCGGTGCGCGCCGCAAGCTCGAGGCCCGCGAGCTGTCCTTCGGCGATTTTCTCGCGCGGGAAGGACTCGTGCTGCGCGCCGACCTGCTGCGCCCCTGGGCCAACTGGATCACGCCCCTGGGCGAGCGACGCCGGTACGACACCCGCTTCTTCATCGCCGCCGCACCCGACGGACAGCGCGCGGACGGCGAGACGAGCGAGGCCGACGAGGTGCGCTGGCGCACCGCCGCGGAAGAACTCGAGTACTGGCGGTCGGGACGGTGCGTGCTGCTTCCCCCGACCTGGACGCAGTTGACGGACCTGGCGCGATACCGGACGGTCGCGGAGATCATGGCCGCGGAGGTGACCGTCGAACCGGTCCTTCCCGTCATGAGCAAGCGGGATGGAATGATCCACATCTCGTTCGACGGCGAGGACGGTTACTACGCGGTCGGGTCGCATCCGTGGGCCCAGCGCGCCGACCTCTAGGCTTCGTGCATGCCTGAATTCGTGACGCTCGAGGTTTCCGACGGTATCGGCACCATCCGGCTCGACCGGCCGCCGATGAACGCGCTCAACCGGCAGCTCCAGGAGGAGCTTCGGGAGGCCGCGCGGGAAGCGTCGGTGCGGGACGACGTGAAGTCGGTGATCGTGTACGGCGGGGAGAAGGTGTTCGCCGCCGGCGCCGATATCAAGGAACTCGCCGAGATCGACTTCGTCCGGATGAGCCGGATCGTGGGCGATCTGCAATCCGCGCTGGGCTCGATCGCCGACATTCCGAAGCCGACCGTCGCCGCGATCACCGGGTACGCGCTCGGCGGTGGCCTCGAACTCGCCCTCGGCGCCGACAGGCGGATCATCGGGGACAACGTGAAGCTGGGGACGCCCGAGATCCTGCTCGGCGTGATCCCCGGTGGTGGCGGCACACAGCGCCTCGCCCGCCTGGTGGGGCCGTCGAAAGCCAAGGACATCGTGTACACCGGCCGGTTCGTCGGGGCGGACGAGGCTCTGGCGATGGGTCTCGTGGACGAGGTCGTGGCACCGGACGACGTGTACGAGGCGGCCCGCCGGTGGGCCGCGCAGTTCACCACGGCGGCGTCGCGTGCGCTTGCGGCAGCCAAGGCTGCGATCGACCGGGGCCTCGAGACCGATCTCGTGACCGGCCTCGCCATCGAACAGCACCTGTTCGCGTCGCTGTTCGCCACGAAGGATCGCACCATCGGCATGGAGTCGTTCCTCGCCGACGGACCCGGAAAAGCCGATTTCGTCGGCGAATAGTTCGCCCAACCGCAAAATTGCCCCCGACTTACCGATGGGTAGGATCACCGCCATGACTGCAAGCAGGCCCGACGGGGTCGACCCCGCGCCGAACCCGCACGCCACTGCCGAACAGGTCGCGGCAGCGATGGAAGACACCAAGCTCGCTCAGGTGCTCTACCACGACTGGGAAGCCGAGACGTACGACGACAAGTGGTCGATCTCGTACGACGAACGCTGCATCGACTACGCGAAGGGACGGTTCGTCGCCGCCGCCGGAGAGCAGCCCCTGCCGTACGAGCGGGCGCTCGAGTTGGGCTGCGGCACCGGCTTCTTCCTGCTCAACCTCATGCAGGGTGGGGTGGCGAAGAGCGGTTCGGTCACCGACCTGTCGCCGGGCATGGTCAAGGTGGCGCTGCGCAACGCCGAGCATCTCGGTCTCGATGTCGACGGCCGCGTCGCCGACGCCGAAACTATCCCGTACGAGGACGACACCTTCGACCTCGTCGTCGGTCACGCAGTGCTGCACCACATTCCCGATGTCGAGCAGTCCCTGCGCGAGGTGCTGCGCATCCTCAAGCCGGGTGGCCGTTTCGTGTTCGCCGGTGAGCCGAGCACGGTCGGCAACTTCTATGCGCGCTGGCTCGGGCGCATCACATGGGAGGCCACGACCACCGTCACGAAGTTGCCGTTCCTCAGCGACTGGCGCCGCCCGCAGACCGAACTCGACGAGTCGTCGCGCGCCGCGGCACTCGAGGCCGTCGTCGATCTGCACACCTTCGACCCCTCCGATCTCGAGAAGATCGCCCGGTCGGCGGGCGCGGTGAACGTCAAGGCCTCGAGCGAGGAGTTCGCGGCCGCACTGCTCGGGTGGCCGGTTCGTACGTTCGAAGCCGCAGTTCCGCCCGAGAAGCTGGGCTGGAACTGGGCCAAGTTCGCCTTCGGCGGCTGGAAGTCGCTCAGCTGGGTCGACGAGAATGTGCTCAAGCACGTTGTCCCGCGCAGCTTCTTCTACAACGTGATGATCACCGGTGTGAAGCCGGGCAAGTAATTGGGATACGAGTTCACGCTCGACGACGTCCGGTACCTGACCTCCGATACCGGCGCGGCAGCGCTCGCACGTGTCGGCGAGCGTGAACTGTCGACGCGTACGCGTCTTGCCGATATCGGCTGGGTGCGTACGCACTTCGGCGACCGTACCGCGGTGCTCGTGGAGACGGTGTTGTTGCGCCGCAAGGCGGACGCGAAGATTCCCGGTGCCGCGCGCTGGATCCTCACCGACGATGCAGTGCAGCAGTCGACGCCCGCGACCGTGGCGGCGCATCGTGCGCGACGGCTTGCCGGCCGCCGGGTCCACGACGTCACCTGCTCGATCGGCACCGAACTCGCCGAACTCGTCGGTGTCGCGGAGACGGTGGTGGGCAGCGACCTCGACGAAGTGCGCCTCGCCATGGCCGCGCACAACGTCCCCGAGGCGTATCTCCTCCGTGCGGACGCGCTGACGCCCGTGACACGCGGCACGACCGTCATCGCCGATCCCGCGCGCCGCGCCGGCGGCCGCAGGACCCACGACCCGGCGGCGCTGCAACCGCCGTTGCCCGATCTTCTCGGGGTGTATGCCGGACGCGATCTGGCCGTGAAGTGCGCGCCGGGTCTGGACTTCGACTCCCTCGACTGGGACGGCGAGGTCGAGGTGGTGTCGCTGGACGGCGGCGTGCGCGAAGCATGCCTGTACTCCCCGGGACTCACCCACGGCGGTGTTCGACGCCGCGCGTCGGTACTCCGTTCGGACGGAACCGGTTTCGAGGTCACCGACACGATGCCGGACGAGATTCCCGAGCGTGCACCGGGGGAATGGATCGTCGATCCGGACGGTGCGATCGTGCGGTCCGGACTGGTGCGTCACTACGCGGCCGCACACGGGCTGTGGCAACTCGATCCACGTATCGCCTACCTCACCGGCGATACGTTGCCCGACGGGGTGCGCGGATTCCGCGTCCTCGAACAGTTCAAATACACGGAGAAGGCGCTGAAACAGGCACTGTCCCGGTTCGATTGCGGGATCGCCGAGATCCTGGTGCGCGGGCTCGACATCGATCCCGCGGTGCTGCGTCCCCGGCTCAAACTGAAGGGCTCACGCTCGCTGAGCGTGGTGCTCACACGGATAGGACGTACCCCCGAGGCGTTCGTCTGCGAAGCATCCCGCTAGCTCCGGACAGCTACCAACCGAGCGGGATCCGCGTCAGCGCAACACCACCACATCGCCGCCGTGGATGGTGGCGACGAATTCGCCGTCGGGACCCACCGCGGTGCCGACCGGGAATCCTGTTGCCTCCGTGATCGGTTCCTCGTCAATAGAGTGGCCGTCCGAGGTATCGAACACGAGTGCGGCAAGGCCGTCGGCGCCGCCCACGATCGAGTAACCCAGCCCGTTCGAGGTCACCGCCGGTACGGCGTGCTGCGTGACATCCGTGCGCTGCCACACCACTTCGGCGCCGTCGCCATTGTCTCGCAGTGCGGTCAGCGCGCCCTCGTCTCCGCCGGCGGCAAGCAGCAGCAATCCGTCACCGGTCACTGCCGGGCCGGTCGCGGGGGAGTAGTCGAGTCGATGGCTCCATCGGGGTGTCCCCGTCGTGGAGTCGACGGCCCAGAGGGTGCCGTCGCCGTCGTGGACGTAGACGGTCGCGCCGTCGGCGGACAGCACCGGACTCGTCACGGCGCCGCCCGGAAGGTCGTCGGTGGACCATTCTTCGACCACGGAAGCGTTGTCACCGCTGGTGTACCGCATGGCGACGAGCGACGCGCGGTCGGCACCGGGACGCCACAGGGTCACGAAGATCCGGTCCGTGGCCAGGTCGACTGCGGGAGTGGTGGCGACGGGGCAATCGGGTGATCCGCCGAAGCATGCGGGCAACCCGTGATCGCTCGCGAGCCTCGGAACGTTCTGGCCGTCGCCGACGGCGGGAATGGGTACGAGGTCGAACAGTGGTGCGAGGAGTTGGCCGGTCTGCGGGTTGATGATGTTGACCTGGCCGAAATGCGTGACGACGACCAGTTTTCCGTCGGACGCGAACTGGGCGCTGCGCGGTGTGCCGCTCACCGGGATCCGCCAGCGTCGCTGCCCGTGTTCGTTGAACGAGAACATGCCACCGTCCTCGCCGACGTAGATGTTCGCGTTGCCGTCGGACACGGGGGTCACGGTCGTGGCGCCCGGAGCGAGCCGCGTGCACCACCGTTTGCGGCCGTTGTCGATCTGGAAGGAGAAGAGGTTGCATCCCGCGTCCGTCGAGGCGGTGACTGCGATCTGGCCGTTGCGGGCAACCCCGGCGGGAGAGCCCACCAGGCCTCCCAGCGGGCGGGCCCACGCGGCCGAGAGGTCGTCGAGACCGTCTGCGGTGGCGGTGCTGCTGTTGCGGGCATCCGAATAACGGCCCGGCCAGCCTCCTTCGGAGAGCACATCGCTGGTACCGCCTCCGCCTGCGCACCCGCTCAGTGCGACCGCTGCCGTCGATGCCAGCACTGCGGCCCGCAGGACACCCCGCATCACCCAACTCCTCCCGGGACGAACGTTTCGAGCCGTCAGCGTATCGGGCCGGTGGTTGTACCCCGCGCAGGAGGCGGACCGTAGGCTGCCCCCTATGACGAGCATGTGGGGCGCACCGCTGCGCACGAGGTGGCGCGGTTCCCGTCGCCGGGATCAGGACCAGGCACGATTCCTGACACTGTCATCTCTGCGATGGGTGCTGGCAAACAAGGCATACACGCCGTGGTACCTGGTCCGGTACTACCGCCTGGCGAAGTTCAAGCTGGCGAATCCGCACGTCGTGCTGCGCGGAATGGTGTTTCTCGGGAAGAACGTCGAGATCCACGCGACGCCCGACCTGGCGCGGCTCGAGATCGGCAAGTGGGTGCATATCGGTGACGGCAACGCCATCCGCTGCCACGAAGGTTCGCTGCGAATCGGCGACAAGGTCGTGTTCGGCAAGGACAACGTCGTCAACACCTACCTCGACATCGAGATCGGCGCCTCGACCCTCGTTGCGGACTGGTGCTATATCTGCGATTTCGACCACCGCACGGAGGACATCACCTATCCGATCAAGGACCAGGGCATCATCAAGGGTCCGGTGCGCATCGGGCCGGACACCTGGATCGCCGCCAAGGTGACGGTGTTGCGCAATACCAAGGTGGGTCGCGGCTGTGTGCTCGGCGCGCACGCCGTGGTCAAGGGTGAGATCCCCGATTACAGCATTGCCGTCGGCTCGCCGGCGAAGGTCGTGAAGAATCGGAAGCTGTCGTGGGAGACCGCCGCCGCCGAACGTGCCGCACGGGCCGCAGCGCTCGAGGACATCGCGCGGAAGAAGGCGGGAGAAAAGCCGGCCGACGCACAACCCGGCGTCTGACGACAGCCACAGGAAGATCGGCAGGGGAGGGCTCGAGTGGACTTCGACGAATACCGGCGTCACGACGCCGTGGGGCTCGCAGAACTGGTGGCGGGCGGGCGGGTGACGCCGCACGAACTGCTCGAGACGGCGATCGCCAGGCTCGACGCCGTCGAGCCGACTCTCAATACGGTCGTCTACCGGCTCGACCGAGAGGCTCGTGTGCGGGCCGGCCACCCGTTGGACGGCCCGTTCGCGGGCGTGCCCTTCCTCGTCAAGGACCTCGGGCAGGACATCGCGGGCATCCCCACCGGCAGCGGGTCCCGCGCGCTCGCCCAAGTTCCCGCCGAACGCAACTCGGTGGTCGTGGACCGCTGGCTCGAGGCGGGTCTCGTCGTCTTCGGGAAGACCAACACCCCGGAATTCGGGCTCAAGGGCATCACCGAACCGGAAGCGAACGGTCCCACACGCAACCCGTGGAACCCGGCGTTGACCCCCGGGGGTTCGTCCGGTGGTTCCGCCGCGGCTGTCGCAGCGGGCGTGGTGCCCGTGGCGGGCGCGAGCGACGGCGGTGGCTCGATCCGGATCCCGGCCGCATGCTGCGGTCTCGTCGGTCTCAAGCCCGGGCGCGGAGTCGTGCCGACCGGCCCGCTCGGCAGCGAACCGCTGCACGGGGCGGCAACGAACGGGGCGATCACCCGGAGCATCCGTGACTCCGCGGCTCTCCTGGACGTCATGGCCGGTGCCTATGGGGCGGCGCCCTTCCTGAGCGCGGCTCCACCGCAGTCGTATTCGGCCGCCGCCCGCACCGCCCCCCGGCGCCTGCGGATCGGGTACGCGACCGCGTCCCCGCTCGGGACCGGGGTCGACCCCGAAGCGGTCGCAGCGGTCGACGCCACGGTTGCCCTGCTCGACGAACTCGGTCACCACGTCGAGCCCGCGACGACCGGCGTCGACGAGCGGCAACTGGCCACGGACTTCCTCACGATGTGGTTCGCGTCGTTGACGGCGGAGGTCGACGAGGTACGGCAACGCACGGGGTCGGGCCCGGACGGATTCGAGTTCGACACCCGCATCCTCGCCGAACTGGGCCGCACCGTGCCCGCTCCGGAGTATCTCGCGGCGCTGGCGCGCTGGGGCGAACACACCACCCGGCTCGCCGCGTTCCACGAACGTTACGACCTCCTGCTCACCCCGACCCTGGCTTATCCTCCGGCGCGGATCGGGGAACTGGCGACTCCGCGCTGGATGAGCACCCTCGGGAACGTGCTCATCGCGACGCGAATGGGCAGGGTGGCCCGCTGGACCGGGCTGGTGGACCGGATGATCGACGAGAACCTCGGACGCACGCCGTACACCCAGCTGGCGAACATCACCGGGCGCCCGGCGATCTCGCTGCCGCTGCACTGGACCGCGGACGACGTACCCCTCGGCGTGCAGTTCGTCGCGCCGCTCGGCGGGGAAGGCCTGCTGCTCGCTCTCGGGGCCGAACTGGAACAGGCTCGCCCGTGGTTCGACCGCGTGCCGGCGCTCGGGGTCGGCTGACTCAGTCCCGGCCGGGCAGCGGGCGCTGCGGGATCACGGGCCGTCCGAGCGGATGCCGTACCCGCCGCTTCGCGCCGATGTAGACCTGGGCCGTCTCCTCGGCGACCTGTCCCCAGTCGAAGTCGTCGGTGAGCCGGGCCCTGGCGGCCCGGGCGCGTTCCTGCGCGGCGGCCGGATCGTCGAGCGTCTTGCGCACCGCCGACGTGAGCGCTGCGACGTCGCCGGGAGGAAACGACAACCCGGTCGTGCCGTCGACGACGGCCTCGCCGAGCCCGCCGGCGGTCGAGGTGACCAACGGTGTTCCCGCAGCGGCAGCTTCGAGCGCGATGATGCCGAACGGTTCGTACCGGCTGGGCAGGACGATGGCGTCGGCGGTGTGCAGTCGATCGAGCAGTTCGGTGTGGTCGAGGTTGCCGAGGAAGGTCACCGAGCGTGCGACACGATGGACGCGCGCCTGTTCGCGCAACCACTCGGACTGGGTGCCGTCGCCGGCGACCATGAGCGTGGTGCCGGGGTGGAAACGCCGAATCCGCGGGAGGGCGGCGATCGCGTCCTGCACGCCCTTTTCGTACTCGAGCCGTCCCACATAGAGAAGCCGGGCCGGCCCGGATCGGGGTGCGCGCTCGCGGTACGACCACGTCGTGATGTCGATACCGTTGCGGATCACCGAGATTCGCGGCAGATCGGGGCCGTACAGTGCTGTCACTTCGTCGTACATCGACGCCGAACACGTGATGAGCGCGTCGGATTCGTGGGCGAGCCACCACTCGACCGAGTGCACCTGGCGGTTGATTCTGCCCGAGAGCCACCCGCTGTGGCGGCCCGCTTCGGTTGCGTGGAGCGTGGAGACAAGCGGCACGTCGAAGTGCTCGGCAAGGGCGATGGCGGGATGCGCGACCAGCCAGTCGTGTGCATGCACGACATCGGGTTGCCACCCCTCGCCGATACCGCCGCGGCTCAGGCCGATCCCCGCGCGCACCATCGCGTGCCCCATCGCGAGTGTCCAGGCGAGCATGTCCTCGCCGAATACGAAGTGGGGGGCGTCCTCCGCGACCGCGACGACGAGCACGCCCTCGGCGATATGGCTGAGTGTGGGATGCGTCGAAGCATCGGTTCCCGTGGGGCGCCGGGACAGCACCACGACTTCGTTCCCCGCGGCGGCAAGTTCTGTGGCGAGGTGGTGAACGTGCCGACCGAGCCCACCGACGACGACCGGCGGGTACTCCCACGACACGATCAGGATCTTCATCACTTGCCTCCGTGGCGTCCGGGCAGGCGCCGCGCGTCGAGCCCGGGGAACAGGTTGTCGGCTCGGTTCCAGCCGTCGGCCAACCGTACTGCCGTCGAGTCCCGACCGGAAGCGACCGCCTCGGCGATCTCCCGGAGGGCGTGCGCGTGGGTGTGCGCGCGATCGCGGGCGTAGGCGGCCGCGGTGTCCTTGCTGACCATGAACGCCCAGTCGCTCGAGACGGTGAGCAGCGCTTCGCGCAACATCTGGTCGTGCACGCGGTTGCGCAGGACCGGTGCTCCGGGTGCGTGCCCGTCACGGGCCTTGTCGAGTGTGTCGAGCGTGGTCCGGACCACCTCGTCGTTGAGCTGGACGAGGTCGGAGACCTGGTCGCCGGCCCATACCCGCCAGTCCTTGCCCGATCCCCACGAGGAGTTCGCGAGATCGACGGGGCCACCGACGTATCCGCGATCACGGGCGTCGGTGAGCGTGCCCACCTCGATGCCCGCCTCCGGCAGCGCCCGCAGAAGCCGCTCGAGGAACAGCGGGCCCTCGAACCACCAGTGCCCGAACAGTTCGGTGTCGAATGCCGCGACGACGAGTGCGTCCCTGCCGATACGCGCGGACTCGCTCCGGAGGCGGCGGCGGATCGTGTCGACGAAGTCGGCGACGTGGCGGTCGACGGCGAGGGACGCGAGTTCGGGGTCGTAGGGCGCCTTGTCCTCCGACGGCACCGCGCGTCCGGTCACCCGGGAGGGTTTGAGACCCGTGTCGTGACAGTAGGTGTGGAAGTCGCGGTAGGCGGCGTGCCCGGGGTATCCGGACTTCGGCGACCACACGCGGTACGAGACCTGAAGGTCACGGCCGAAACACACGACGTCCGAGTCGAGCACGGTGCGGCCGAGAGTGGTCTCGCCGTGCAGCGCCGGCCCGTCGACCATGAAATGTTCGACACCGGCTGCCGCGTACCCGATTTCCATGCCCGGCGTGAATCCGCACTCGGGGCCCCAGATGCCACGGGGTCGGTGTTGCCAACGGGCGTGCGCGTCGTGCAGGCCTTCGGCGAGGGAGAACTCCCGCATCCGGGGGTCGAGCAGTGGCTGGAACGGGTGCGCGAGCGGACCACCGAGCAGTTCGATCGCGTCGGCGTCGACGAGGTTGCGGAGCACGGGGGAACCGCCGTGGCGCCATCGGGTTTCGAACATCTCGAGCGCGGCTGCTGCCGCACGGTGTTCGCGCGCCCCGAGTGCCTGGTAGGACTCCTCGGCCATGCCGGCGGCCTCGTGGGCGCGCAGTTGCCAGTTGCCGAGCCAGTGGTGCATTCCGGCAAGACAGTGCGGATCGTCGAGCTGGGCGGCCAGGACGGGCGTGATCCCGAGCGTGACCATCCGGCTGTGCCCTTCGTGGGCAAGGCGCGCAAGAACGTCGGTGACCGGGAGATATGTTGCGGCCCAGGACTGATAGAGCCATTCCTCACCGACCGGCCAGCGGCCGTGATGGGCGAGCCACGGCAGGTGGGAGTGCAGGACGAGGGAGAACATTCCCGGTTCCCCGGTCTTCTTCGTACTCACCGCGCGGGATCCTTTACTGCGACGGCAACCAGATCGAGGCTGCTGTCGATGTTTTCGGGGTCGAGGACGAAGTCGTCGACGGTGATGCCCGCGACGTCCTCGGTGAGTTCCGCCGGCCACGGTTCTCCGGCCAGTGCACGCTCGATCTGCGCGTCGATGAACGAGCCGCCGTGCTTGGCGTCGAGCGCGCGGAGCGTCGGGCCGTGGTGCACTCCGGTCATCAGTTCCACCCGGAAACCGGCGCTGTCGAGCAGTTCCGAGAGTTCGGCCGCATCGAGTTCACGGGTGTGGAACGGATTGAGCGGGGTGTCGCGCCCGGGCGAGAAGGTGATGCGGTTCGGTGTGCTGATCAGCAGCGCGCCGCCCGGGGAGAGCACGCGGTGGCATTCGCGGAGGAACTGTCCCTGGTCCCACAGGTGTTCGATGACCTGGAAGTTCACGACGACGTCGACGGTCTCGTCCGCGAGGGGGAGTTCGGCGAGGTTGCCGTGCCGCATGTCGACGCGCGGGTAGCGGGCGCGGATGTGGGCAACTGCGCTCTCGTCGTAGTCGAGGCCGATGACCCGCGTCGCCACGTCGGCGATCATGTCCGCGCCGTAGCCTTCGCCCGCTCCCGCTTCGAGGACGGTGCGGTGTCGGCAGCGGTCGAGCAGTTGCCGGTAGACCACTTCGTGGCGCCGGAACCAGTAGTTCTCCTCGGCGATGCCGGGTACCGTCCGTTCGCCGGTGAGGGGGAGAGTCTGGGCGTCGTCGGCGCGGCTGTTGGTATCGCTCACCGAGCAGACATTAGTGCCACTGCACTCCGGCTCGGTTCCGGTGGTCCAGATCACAGGTTTGCGCGTCCTTTCGTGCGGCTATGGTGAACCAGGAATTCCGCTAAGTTACCCACGGGTAACTTAGCGTTTGATAATCTATCGCACACGCCGTGCGACAGACACGAGTGCTCGGTTCAGGCAGCGCCTTGCCGACCAAAGGCAGCTACACACAGGAGGTCGACGCAGACCCATGACGAACATCGTCGTTTTGATCAAGCAGGTCCCCGACACGTGGTCCGAGCGCAAGCTCACCGACGGCGACTACACGCTCGACCGTGAAGCCGCCGACGCGGTTCTCGACGAGATCAACGAGCGGGCGGTCGAAGAGGCCCTGCTCATCAAGGAGCGCGACGGCGGCGAGGTGACCGTGCTGACCGCAGGTCCCGACCGCGCGACCGACGCCATCCGCAAGGCGCTGTCGATGGGTGCCGACAAGGCCATCCACCTCAACGATCCCGCGCTGCACGGCTCGGACTCCATCCAGACCGCCTACGCGCTCGCCGCGGCGCTCGGCCAGATCGAGGGCGTCGAGCTCGTCATCGCCGGCAACGAGGCCACCGACGGTCGCGTCGGCGCCGTGCCCGCGATCATCGCGGAGTACCTGGGCCTGCCGCACCTCACGCACCTGCGCAAGCTGACCCTGGCCGACGGCAAGGCCACCGGCGAGCGTGAGACCGACGAGGGCGTCTTCGGCCTCGAGGCACCGCTCCCCGCGATCGTCTCGGTCACCGAGAAGATCAACGAGCCGCGCTTCCCGTCCTTCAAGGGCATCATGGCCGCGAAGAAGAAGGAAGTTCAGACCCTCACCCTGGCGGACATCGGTCTCGATCCCGAGATCTTCGGTGTCGCGAACGCCGCGTCCACCGTCACCGGCGTCACCCCGAAGCCTGCGCGTACCGCCGGCGAGCGTGTCGCCGACGAGGGCGACGGTGGCGACAAGGTCGCTCAGTACCTGGTCGGCAACAAGATCATCTGATCGCGCCCCCGCGACAACACCAGACCTATCTAGGGAGAGAAGCAAGCAATGGCAGAAGTACTCGTGCTCGTCGAGCATGCCGAGGGCGCGCTCAAGAAGATCAGCACCGAACTCATCACCGCCGCTCGCGCGCTGGGTGAGCCGTCGGCAGTCGTGACCGGTTCCGCCGGGACCGCCGACAAGCTCCAGGAGGCGCTCGCCGCCGCCGGTGCCGCGAAGGTCTACGCCGCCGAGTCGGACATCATCGACGGCTACCTCGTGACGCCGAAGGTCGACGTTCTCGCCGCGCTCGTCGAATCCACCAGCCCCGCAGCGGTTCTCACCGCAGCGTCGGTCGAGGGCAAGGAGGTGTCGGGCCGCCTCGCTGCGCGCCTGGGCTCCGGTCTGCTCGTCGACGTCGTCGACGTCAAGAGCGACGGCTCGGCCGTCCACTCGATCTTCGGTGGCGCGTTCACCGTCGATGCCAAGGCCAACGGCGACGTTCCGGTCATCTCGGTTCGCCCGGGTGCGATCGAGGCCAAGCCGGAGGCTGCCGCCGCCACTCGCGTCGACGTCGAGGTTCCGGCCCAGGAAGAGAACGCGGTCAAGATCACCTCGCGTGAGCCCGTCGCCGGTGGCGACCGTCCCGAGCTCACGGAGGCGTCGATCGTCGTCTCCGGTGGTCGTGGTGTCGGCTCGGCCGACAAGTTCTCCGTGGTCGAAGAACTCGCCGATTCGCTCGGCGCAGCGGTGGGCGCATCGCGCGCCGCTGTCGACTCGGGCTACTACCCGGGTCAGTTCCAGGTCGGCCAGACCGGTAAGACGGTCTCGCCGCAGCTGTACATCGCGCTCGGTATCTCCGGAGCGATCCAGCACCGCGCGGGTATGCAGACCTCGAAGACCATCGTCGCGGTCAACAAGGACGAAGAGGCACCGATCTTCGAGATCGCCGACTTCGGCGTCGTGGGCGACCTGTTCAACGTCGCTCCGCAGCTGACCGAGGCTGTCAAGAAGCACAAGGGCTGATTCTCACCCTCAGCAAGAGCGCGGCCCCCCGGGCCGAATAGGCGCCGGGGCGGGGGGGGCCGGGGGGGCGGCCCCCGGGGGGGG